>DMRV01000099.1 GCA_003456455.1 Flavobacteriales bacterium | reverse complement strand
TCGTTTTGGGTTCTATTAAGTAAACTCAATTGGCGCGCATTCCTTCCCGAATGCACGTCTAACGGACAAGAAAGAATAGAAGTTGAAATTCGGTTCCACAATCCGAAATCTACTTCACGGTCATTCGATCTTACCATCCATCTCAAGTACATGTTAATTCTCTTTGATGCTGAACCTTTCAGCGGGTCTGAAACATGTTTATGAGTTCGTTTTTCGTGTGGAATATTGAAGAAAACCTGTTTGAAATGAGCAATGGAATTCATCATGTTCAAATCATCTTTTCCAATCCCTTCAAGGAATACATTTTCCAATGAGCCGTGCTCGGAATAGATGTTTTTTAGAGAACGGACGAAATGTTTGAAGTCTTCAGAATTGAAAGTTCTATGGACAAATCCATCTAAAGATTTGAGGTCATTTTCTGTATGATTCATCACAAATCGATAAGGCTCATTTCCTATGCGATCGATGGCACTTTTCGCATTTTTGAGAATGGTTGGGCGTTGTCCCCAAGCAATGGTTGCAGCAATCAAACCACTAATTTCAATATCTCGTCTATCCTCAAATAAATGTGGAATGCTAATAGGGTCGAGTTCGATGAAATCAGGAGTGCAGTATTCCAAATACTTCTCCTCCAACAGTTGTTTGATTTCGTGCTGTGTCATTGGGGCGTAAATTAGGAGTTAGAATCTAGAAGTTAGGAGATAGAAGGGCGCACCTGTATCTTATATTTGCCCATATGCGAAATGTTTTTTTTCTGCTTGTTGTCATTGCTTTTTTCTCCGCGTGTTCTGAACGAAATGAGAACTCAGATAAAACCGTTTTTCGATACAACGAAAGCAAAGGAATTACTTCGTTAGATCCAGCGCAATCCCGCACAATGGGAAACATTTGGGCCACAACTCAATTGTTCAATGGCTTGGTTCAATTGAACGATAAAATGGAGGTAGTGCCGAGCATTGCCAACAATTGGGAGATAAGTGAAGGTGGTTTAGTTTATCGCTTCTTTCTAAGGAAGGATGTTGCATTTCATAATCACGAGCTTTTCGAAAATGGAACGGGCAGGAGCGTGGTTGCTTCAGATTTTGAATACAGCTTCAAGCGCATTCTGGATGATGCTACACTTTCTCCCGGTCGGTGGATTTTTAATGCTGTTGATTTGGAAAATCATGGTGGCTTTCATGCTGTGAACGATTCTGTTTTCGAGATTTATCTCAAGCACAGTTTTCCTCCTTTTCTGGGAATTATATCCATGCAATATTGCTCTGTTGTTCCAAAAGAAATTGTTGAGAATTTGGGAAAGGATTTCGGACGAAAACCTATTGGAACTGGAGCGTTTAAATTCAAGGAATGGTATGAAGGCATCAAACTGGTGCTCCATAAGAACGAGAATTACTTTGAGACCGATAACACTGGTGGGAAACTGCCATACTTAGATGCAGTTGGCGTTTCGTTCATTCCTGATCCGCAATCCATTTTTTTGGAGTTTATGAAAGGGAATTTGGATATGCTTTCTGGATTGGAGGACGGTAGTTACAAGGATGCCCTCATTACATCAAACGGTAATCTCCAGCCAGATATGAAAGATGAGCTTATCATGCTTTCTCGGCCATTTCTGAACACGGAATACCTTGGGTTTCTGCTTCATGATTCAATTAATGGAAGTCCAAACCCATTGAACGATAAGTTGATTCGACAGGCAGTTAATTATGGCTTTGATCGGGTTAAGATGATGCGGTATATCCGTAATAATATTGGTTCGGCTGGAATTCGTGGGTTTCTGCCAACAGGTTTGCCTGGAGAGGAATTACGGGTGAATGGCTATGATTACAATCCACAGAAAGCAAAGCAATTGCTTGCGGAAGCTGGCTTTCCGAATGGTAAAGATCTACCCGAGATTCCTCTCTATACAACTTCTCAGTATTTGGATTTGTGCGAATACATGCAACATCAATTAGAAGAAGTTGGAATTAAGCTGAGGATAGAGGTAAATCCGGGAGCAACACATGGGGCCCTGGTAGCCAATTCGCAAGTACCGTTTTTCCGTAAATCATGGATTGCAGACTATGCTGATTCAGAGAATTATCTTTCCCTTTTCTACTCTAAAAATCTCACGCCCAACGGTCCGAATTACACGCTTTTCTCAAACGCGGCTTACGACCAATTGTACGAAGCTTCTCTTTCGACCACGGCTGATAGTTTGCGGTATTCGTACTACGCACAAATGGATAGCATCATTGTAGAAGAAGCTCCTGTGGTGGTTTTATATTACGATCAGGTGCTACGGTTTGTGCACAAAAATGTGTCTGGGCTGGGTTCTAATTCAATGAACGGATTGTCGCTCAAGACAGTGAAGAAAGACTAGTCTTTTTGGGTCAGAACTGTTGAAACCGCAAAGTGATCCGACAATTCGTATGGATGAACCGTATGGGATTCTACTTTAAATAAGTTTGAGTAGAAGATATTATCAATTCTAAAAAAAGGAATTCGGACGTAAGTTGAACCTACCCCAAATCCTTTTGTGGTAAAAGAATCATTCAGGTCAGTCACCAGCGTTTGATACGAATAGGAGGTAGGCGTATCGTTGAAGTCTCCGCACAAAATAATATGGTGTGGAGAATTCCGTATGTGGTTGGCAACTAAATCAGCTTGTTTTCCACGTTCGATAAATGCGTGAGCCATACGATACACTAATAATTTTAGGTCTCCCAAAAGTTCTTTCATGCGAATTCCGCTCAAACTTTTATTCAACATAATTTGATCTAGAAACCGATACTGATCTTCACCAATTCGAACACTTTGCAAATGCAGATTGTAAACTCGTACCGTGTCTTCATCGAGTTTAAGGTCAGTGAAAATGCAAAGGTTTCCGTAGGTAGATTCAAACTCTATTTTGCCCTTATTTATGATAGGATAACTGCTTAAAGTAGCCATACCCCACAACTGATTGTTGTTTAGCTTTTTCGTGTAATTCTCGACATGCATATGGCGAATGCTATTTACTTCTAGCAACGTATCGATGGTCGGAAAATAACCAGTTTTGTCGTGATAGAATTCCTGAAAACAGAGAATGTTGGGTTGCTGATTAAATAGAAAATCGTAAATCCAATGCCGTGTATTCTTATTGTTCGACCAATTGTAATAATCAAACAACCTTACGTTGTAGGTCATCACCTTGATGTTTGCTGAATCAGCTGAAACTTGGTTGCTATTAGAGTTGAGCTGAACGGTTGCAGCCACATAATCCCATTTCAGCACTATAAAGGCGATGTTTAAGAACAAAAACCACTTTCTTCGGAGCAGCCAATAGACAATGAAAAAAGCTGTAACGGTAAGGATTATCGGGTAGCTCATGGCAACAAAAGCAAGTGGCCAAAATTTCTCCGGACTGATGATTCCTGCGAGATAGGTGGCCGAAAGAGCCATTAGCGAAAGCATATTGAGAAATAGCATGAAGCAATCAAGCAACTTTCGCTTTTTCAATTTGATGCTCATATGTCTTTACTCGCTTTGAAAAGGACTTCCTTCTCTTTTTTAGATAAACTATCGTAACCAGAACGTTTGATTTTCTCAAGAATTGTATCGATTTGTTCTTGAGCAGATGCTTTGTTCGCGTTGTATTCGTAGTCGGATTTTGGTTTGCTATGTACGACTTTGATTTTCTTTTCTCGCTTTGGAAAACCATTTCTAATCAAGTAGAGTGGTTTCAGAAAGTCAACGGTTAAATCATTTCCGCGCTGCAATTGAGAAGCAAAAACAAACCCGAAAAGCGCCCCACCTAAATGTCCGAAGTGTCCGCCAGCATTGCCGTTTGGAATAAGCAATACATCCAGAACGACTGAAACAATGGCGATATATTTCAACTTAACGGGGCCAATTAGAACCAACCGAACAACATAATTGGGAACTGTTGTGGCAGCGGCAACCATAATGGCAAGCACCGCAGCCGAAGCACCAAGTGCTGTCGTACCATCGACCATTGGGGCAAACCGTGGTACTAGGTTCATTAGTAGGATGAAAAGTATCGCACCGCTTAATCCGCCCAAAATGAAAGTGCTGAGCAGTTTCTTACTATCTAAAAAATTTAAGAAGATGGTTCCGCCAAAATGAAACCACATCATATTGAACAAAATGTGTAAAAACCCATCGTGGAAAAACATATGTGTAAGAATGGACCACGGGCGAAATAGCAGCTTAGATGGTGACGCAGGAACGGAAAATATATTTACTATTTGTGTGTAAATGGCTTCATTTCCAATTAGGAAGAAGAGAACCTGAAGCAACATCATAGTAATGAAAATTCCACCGTTGATGTAGATCAACTGCATGAGAATATTTCCTGTTTTAAACTGGAATTTTATGTCATCCAATAAGGCCATTTACTGAAACCGAGAACCTTTCTTCTGCCAGAATTTGATGAGAATAAATCCGAAAATCATCCCGCCCAAATGCGCGAAGTGTGCTACGTTATCCCCAGCACGATTGCTTATTCCTGAGAATAACTCAATCAAACCATAACCAATAACGAAGTATTTGGCTTTGATAGGAAATAGGAAATAGAGATAAATCTGGGCATTGGGGAACATCATTCCAAAGGCTAAAAGCAAACCGAAAACGGAACCTGATGCTCCAACAGTTGGCGTATTCAGTAGTAAATTGAGTTGTGCCAAGGCTGATTCGGAATAATTCTGCCCTGCTTGAAGTACGGCAGAACCTTCGTTTTTCACCATTTCAATTTGGTCGAAACTGAGTTCTTTTAGAACGGAGAAAAGCTGAATTTCCATCACACCAAGATGTATGAAACCTGCACCAAGACCAGTTACCATGTAATAAATCAAGAATCGCTTTCCGCCCCAATAATTCTCAATGGCGTTTCCAAACATCCAAAGAGCGAACATATTGAAGAAGATATGATTCATACCTCCGTGCATGAAAATGTAGGAGACAAGCTGGTGTGGTCTGAAATATTCTGATTGAGGAATGAACAACCCAAGTAATTCCACCAAGTCGATACCATAACGTCCTAACGCCATGGTAGCCAAAAAGAATAGGCCGTTTATGATTAGTAGATTCTTTACAACGGGTGGCAGAATATTGAATCCACCCGGTCTTATCTGCTGATTCGACATTTATGCTTTATCCTTCAAATCGTTGTTAAAATGCAGCCATTATCAAGTTCAAATCCTTGAATGGCAGGTCAAATGTCTTGGCTAAATACTCGTTGGTTACAGCTCCGTTGTAGGCGTAAACTCCGTTTCTTAAACCTTGATCAAATCGCATCATGTTGTTCAAGCCACC
>DMRV01000152.1 GCA_003456455.1 Flavobacteriales bacterium | reverse complement strand
AGTGGAAACGTAAACATTTGCCAAAGCAGCACCCATCAAATCATTCAGGTCTTCATCAGGAACTCTGCCAGTAAACACTACTTCGTGTTTAAAATTCATCGAATCTAACGCATCCTGCATATTGGAAGTCCACCACTTTTTGTTGCCAACTAGAACAAACCGATGTTCTGAACTTTTCCCACGGAATTTATCGTAAGCTGCCAACATACGTTCAATATTCTTCCGCTGATGAATGGCACCAACATAGATGAAATAAGGTTTGCCGTCTGACCATTTCTGTTGAACAGTTGTTTTGCGGGTTTCATCAAGCGGCTTAAACCGTTCAGAAACGCCATTATGCACAACATCAATCTTTGATGGATTTATTCCGTATTGCTCGGAAATATCCGTTTTAGAGAATTCAGAAACTGTCGCAATTCGACTCGCCTTTGCAGCATACATCGGAAAATAGCGGTTGTAGAACCACGCATGAGACTGAGCCAAATCCTTTGGATTATGAACAAAGTTGAGATCGTGAATAACAGGCAAACTCACCACATCAGACTTCAGCGATAGGAATCCATCTGGTGATAAAAACAAATCAGGTTTAATCTTTTTCAGCACGCTTGGCAGCGATAATTCAAACCAAACATGCCATAGCATCGGATGTCTTGCTGGAGGCCGAACCACAATAGGTGTTACGTTATTGGCAAAGACAAAATCGGTATCAAAAGACCTGTCAAAGAGGAAAAAGAACTCATGCTCCGGATGCGATTGGGTAATAAGTTTCAGCGTTTCATACGTAAAACGCCCAAGGCCTTCTAGCCTATCCTTTAAGAGCAACCGTGTATTGACAGCAATTCGCACTGTGGCAATGTAATAAAAGCGGTTAACCTGTGGTTAACCAAGTGTTTTCAAATGGTAGATTTGCCACGGACTATGCAACTAAAATTCCTTTCCAACCTAGCATTCCTTCTATTTCTGAACCTGCTGGTTAAGCCATTTTGGATTTTCGGCATAGACCGTGCGGTACAGAATGAAGTAGGTGCAGAAGTTTACGGTTCTTACTTCGCTCTATTCAATTTTGCGTTTATTCTTAACGTATTTCTCGATTTAGGCATAAGTAATTTCAATAATCGAAACGTATCGCAGCATGAACACCTACTCGGAAAGTACTTCCCTAGAATTGTTGCCCTGCGGTTGCTTTTGGCCGTTGGCTATTTGATTATTTGCGCGTTTGCCGGCTTTATGCTCGGCTATTCGCAAAATCAAATGATGATGTTAGCCTTGCTTTGCTTCAACCAATTTCTACTCTCTTCTATCTTGTTTTTCCGTTCCAACATTGCCGGGCTGCAACTGTTTAAGATAGATAGCTTGGTTTCTATCATGGACAGACTGCTCATGATTATCACCTGTGGGTGGGTGCTCTTTTTTATGCAGCGTTCAACTCCTTTTCAAATTGAGTGGTTCGTATATCTCCAAACTTTCGCTTACAGCTCAACGGCTCTTTTTGCATTAGCCGTAGTTCTGAAACGTGGTGGGCCTTTTATGTTTAAATGGAACCCTGCCATGTTGGTACTTATACTAAAGCAGAGTCTACCATTTGCACTCCTTATTCTGCTAATGAGCATTTACGGACGAGTTGATTCCGTTCTTATTGAACGAATACTGCCTGATGGCAAAGAACAAACAGGTATTTACGCACAAGCATTTCGCTTATTAGATGCCAGTAACATGATTGCTTATTTGTTTGCTGTGCTCTTGCTTCCCATGTTTTCGCGTATGCTAAAACTGAAGGAAGATATCAGACCATTGGTGCATATGGCGTCTAAGCTTATTCTCATCCCGGCTTTTACGTTAGGAGTTATTTGCTGGTTTTACGCAACGGATATTATGTCCATGCTCTACACAGAGCATACGCTTGAATCGGGACGTATTCTTTCCTTATTAATGCTTTCCCTTATACCAATGGCAGGAGCATATATCATTGGCACACTTCTTACCGCAAATGGAAGCCTTAAACAATTGAACATCATAGCTTTAATTGGAGTCACATCAAGCCTTATCATAAACGGCATTCTTATTCCTAAGCTAGGGGCTTATGGTGCAGCAATAACCTGTCTCATAACTCAGCTAATTGCTTTCTCTTTACAGCTATTTGTCGCAATTAAACTATTCAAATTCACAGCAAACCGTAATTTGCTCTACCTCCTGATTCCATTCGTTCTGATTTCGACTACAGGATATTTCCTGAACAGTGTAAACTGGATAACTGGTGGATTGTCGGTCCTTGTTTTAGGCGGAATACTTACCATTTTAGCATTGATACCTGACCTAAGAATCATTCGTCAGTTAAACGTTCCAAAAAGCGAGAAATCTAGCTAGACTTAGCTTTCAAAAATTTTTACTTTTGCAAACTCATTTTTAGATAGGATGGCGGAGAAAAATAATGGTACTGAAAACGGTTTGGATTTCGATTCCTCCAACCTGCTTTTATTCGTAGTTCGTTGGAAAAAACCACTGCTGATTCTCTCTTTTGCTGCGGCTGTATTATCAGCTATTTTCAGCGCGCCAAAGTTCATTGCTCCCAAATTTGAGAGCACGGTAATTATGTTTCCGACATCCACCGCTTCTATTTCTAAATCGCTGCTGTCTAAGAACAATGTTTCTAAGCAAGATCTCCTGTCATTTGGTGAAGAAGAACAAGCTGAACAGTTAATTCAAATCTTGAATTCAGATGAGATTCGCTCCCGTGTTGTTCAGAAATTTGATTTGATGCGTCACTACGAAATTGATACTTCGGATGTGTACAAGCAAACCAAACTATTCAAAGAATACGAGGGCAACATTACTTACAAGAGAACTGAGTTTCAATCTGTTAGAATAGATGTGCTAGATACAGATCGATTTTTAGCGGCTGAAATAGCCAATAATATTGCCGCATTGGTAGATTCTGTAAAAAACAGAATGCAAAAAGAGCGCGCTTTTAAAGCAATGAGGATTGCTGAAGCTGAGTACTTAGAAATGAAAGAATACGTAAGAGTTTTGGAAGACTCCCTGAATTCTATGCGTAGAATGGGCATTAACGATTACGAGTCAATGTCCGAGCGTTTTAACGAGTATTATGCCAAGGCCATATTGGAGAACAAGACACAAGCAGCACAAAAACTTGAAGAGAAACTTGAAATCTTATCTCAGTACGGTGGCGCTTATGTTTCTATCCGAGATATGCTGGAACATGAGAAGGAACAACTCAGTCACTTGAGAGCTAAATACCAAGAAGCTAGAGTTGATGCTGAGCAAACACTCCCACACAAGTTTATTGTAAACAACGCTTTTCCAGCTGAGAAAAAAAGCTACCCAATACGATGGTTGATTGTATTAATCTCAACGATTTCTACGTTCGTCATGGCACTTCTGGTCATTATCGGATACGAAAACATAACCAAGGTGAAGGACTAACGGTATGAGCGAATACAAAAACAACTCTGAGCTTTTAGGCCTACTCTTGAAATGGTGGAAGCAGCTCGCAATTATTTCGGTTATAGCAATAGTAGTCTCTGCCGTGTTCTCAAGTTCATTCATTATTACGCCTAAATATCAGTCGTTTGCAGTGTTGTACCCTGCCAATATTATTCCGATGGGCACGGAAACCCAAACGGAGCAAATGATGCAGGTCTTAGAATCAGACGTGATTCGCGACTCAGTTGTAAGCATGTACCATCTTTACGAGGCGTATCAAATTGATCCTGAAGGTAAATCTGCTAGAACTGAGCTTATAAATCAGTACCAAGAAAACGTAGTTTACAGTAAGACCGAATTCGAGTCAGTAGTAATTGAGGTTTTGGATGAAGACCCAGTTCAGGCAAGAGATATGGTTCATTCTATTATCACCTTCTTCAATAGCAAAGAGCGGTCACTTCAGCAAGAAAAATCCTTGGAGCTTGTTAAAATTTTAGACACTCAGCTAAAGAAGAAAAAAGCTGAAATGGACAGCATGGATGCCATTCTAACAGGAATTCGGCAGGATTATGGGATTTTGGATTACTCGCTACAAACCGAGTATGCTACCGAGCGTTATTTGGAAGTTATCTCTACGCCAAGCAAGAAAATGAACGCCAAGGAAATTGAACCTTTGTTAAACGCTTTGAAAGAAAAAGGTGGCGAATTCATGGCCCTGAACGAACATCTATGGAGAGTTCGTGGTGGTTACAATGATTTAAAGGAGCAGCTAGAAGCTGCTCAGCGAGATGTTGAGAAGAACCTAACGTATTGTAACATAATCACCAACCCAGTTGTTGCCGATAAAAAAGCCTATCCCATACGCTGGTTGATTGTAACTGTATCTGTGCTTGCCACTTTATTGGTTTCAATACTCTTCTTGGGCATAATGGAAAATTTCAGGGAAATAGAAGCAAATTAACCTATCAACCTTGCTAGGTTCTATCCAAAAATCGCTTGCTAATTCAAAATCAATCTATTGGGTTGGTGGAGGTTTTGCAATTTTGAATGCAATACTCATTGCGTTTGAGTTTTACTACGCCCCTATCCTACCTGTTCTTTTGTTTGTAATGCTTTTGGCATTTTTCGCTCTGGACAAGCTCATACTTTTTATCGTTTTTCTTACACCACTTTCAGTCAACCTTACAGATATCGGTTTGGGTGTTGGACTTACGCTTCCTACAGACCCTTTGTTGTTTGGTGTTCTGCTCATTTTTATACTCAAATTATTTGCAGAACAGAAATTTGACAAAGGCGTTGCAAACCACCCAGTAACGCTGGCCATTATCATAAATCTAACGTGGATTGCAGTTACCACAATTACCAGCGAAATGCCTTTGGTTTCATTTAAGTACTTGGTCTCGAGATTATGGTATGTAACTGCATTCTTCTTTGTTATGACCCAGCTTTTTCGAGATTTCAAGAACATTAAATTGTTCTTGGCAATGTACTTAACAGCTTTTATAGGTATTATTTGCTACACAATCATTCACCATGGGTTGTTCGGCTTTACGGAGCAAGCTGCCCATTGGGTCATGTCTCCATTTTTCAATGACCACACATCTTATGGAGCCGCTTTGGCCATGTTTTATCCTTTGCTAATTGCACTCACATTCAGTAGTAATTACAGCAGAAGTTGGAAACTGCTTTTCTTCGGCATACTGTTGCTTTTCAGCGTAGCGCTAGTTCTTTCCTACACACGAGCTGCTTGGGTTAGTTTGATTGGAGCATTGGGTGTTTATTTAGTGATGCGCTTCCGAGTTCGATTTACTACGCTCTTGGTTATTGGAAGCGTATTTCTTGTTGGACTCTTTCTTTCGTGGGAGTCAATTATCATGAAACTGGAAAAGAACCGGCAGGACTCGTCAGCAGAATTAACCGAGCACGTCCAATCCATAACAAACATTTCTACCGATGCATCTAACCTAGAACGGTTAAATCGTTGGAGTGCTGCTTGGAGGATGTTTAAAGAGCGTCCATTTGTTGGTTGGGGTCCAGGTACATACATGTTTCAATACGCCCCGTTTCAACTTTCGGACGAAAAAACCCGGATTAGCACAAACGCTGGAGACGGTGGTAACGCTCACAGCGAATACATTGGACCACTATCTGAGTCAGGAGTTTTTGGTACGCTCTCGTTACTCTTGGTAATCTTTTGTGTGGTCTATTATTCTGTAACGCTTTATCCACGGATTAAAAACAAGGAGCATCGGCTAGTTATGGTAAACCTCTTTTTGGGTTTAGTAACTTACTTGATTCACGGCCTGTTAAATAATTTCTTGGATACCGATAAAGCGTCAGCACCTTTTTGGGGCTTCATTGCGGCTATTGTAGCTATTGAGGTGTACCACCTCAAAGAAAATCCGGAAAATGACAAAAAGGAGCTACTTGAACCGAGTGGTAAGTAAAGCAATATCGTCTACGTAAGGCATCTGACCTTTGTGTGTTCTAAGCAGCTTTACAATATTCTCATTGATAGATTTAACTGGCTCATTCTGTGTGTCGAGCAAAATCAACTCTAATTTACTTTCTCCAAACTCTCTCTCACGGGAGTTTTCAAGCTCCGTAACACCATCTGTGTAACAAGTTATTACCGAGCCTGGGTCTAAAATAACCACCCCTTCTCGGATACTTGGGAGTTCATCAAGCATACCTAAACCAGGGCACCCTGTAGATAGTGCGCTAGTTGTATTATTGGCAACCAATAATGGTGGATTCTGTCCTGCATTCACATATTGCAATACGCGTGTAACGTAATTATACTTGGCAATAAAAATTGTGATAAACTTCTCCCCCATTGCGGAATTCAAAACCTTGACGTTCAATTCTTGAATAAGCTCAGTAAGTGAAGTTTGTTGCTGAAAAAGGGCACGTAGATTAGCTTGGAAATTTGACATCAACAATGCTGCCGAAACACCTTTACCAGAAACATCAGCCATACAGAAAGCAATCTCATTATCGCTTAGCTGTATGAAATCATAATAATCACCACCAACATCTTGGTGCGGCTTGTGATAGGCTGCCATTTCCACGTTTTCATTGTCCGGTAACTTACTTGGAAACAGCATATTTTGCATATCCGAAGCAAGCTCCATTTCACGTTTCATTCCTGCTCTATGAATATTTTCCTTGAACAGCCTTTTGTTTTCTATAGAAACCGTAATGATGTTTGCCAATGTTTGGATAAACGGAATATGGCGGGTTTTGGTGTTATCAATTAAGTCTTCATTAATATCCCCGGCCAGTAAATAGGCTAATGGTTCATTCTTATGAAGAATTGGAATAATTACATCAAACTGCCCGAAGTACTTTTCACTGTTTCTACTTACCTCCTGTACTTCCAGAATTTCAATCAGTTCTGTTTCCAAATCAGGCAATGGGCAACCTGGTTGCAATCCATGCGCAATGGACTTTTCCCAATCATCATCCTTGGTGTAGAACAATAAACGACCAATATTCAATTGATTCCTGAGCACGAACTCAAAAATTTTCAAGAGCTGCTCTCGCGAAAAATTGTTGTTTATCGCATTGGTAATTTCAAGCAACGAGTTAAGCTTGAGGTTTTTCAACTTCAAGGCAGAGTTTGCAATCTTGAGAGTTTCAAGAATGATTTGCTCGTTTTTATTCTTACTGATGCTAGTCAAGGTGCTCCATATAATTGCCTTGAATTTACGAATGGTTGAGACGTTTCGGTCAAGTATTAGACTAAATGTTATAACAACATGACAAGTGAACAAAAAAGCAAGTTCGCTTACGTGAAATACTTATCGCCTGAGCTTCTCAATTATAGAAGGGAGTTGTTTTACCAATGCCAACTCCTTCATTTTCTCTCGAGCTTCACGCACTGGGCTTCCAAAATAAGTAATGCCACCTTTTAGGGATTTGGCCAGTCCTGATTGCCCTAACACAACAGCACCTTTACCGATTGTCAAATCCTTCTGTACTCCAACTTGTCCCCAAAGAATTACGTCATCCTCTACAGTAACAACTCCAGCAATTCCAACTTGCGAAGCGAAAAGACAATTTCTTCCGATAGTAGTATCGTGTCCTATTTGAACAAGGTTATCGATTTTCGTTCCCGCACCAATTACAGTTTCTGAAGTAACTCCCCTGTCAATTGTGCAATTGGCACCAATCTCAACATCATTCTCTATTCGGACAGTACCACAAGAACGGAGCTTATTATAGCCCTCATTTCTTTGGTAGTAAAATGCATCTGCGCCTATGACTGTTCCAGCGTGAATAATAACGTTATTTCCAATGAAACATCCATCGTAAATAGTAACGTTTGGATGTATGAAAGAATTCGAGCCAATTTGGACATTCTTTCCAACGAATGCTCCTGGCATAATTACCGTTCCATCACCAATTTCGGATGAAGAGCTAACCATCTCATTCGTTTCAAATGAACCTCGAAGTTCTTGGGAAAGCTTAGTGAAGGCTGAAAACGGTTTTTTCATCAGCAAAAGCACTTTGCCTGATGGTGCTTCAACTCGTTCGTTCACAAGCACACAGCTTGCAGCTGAGGCTAGAGCTTTCTTAATGTATTTGGAATTATCACAGAAAGTAACGTCTCCATTTTTCACGCAATGGATTTCGTTAATACCCGTAAGTTGAATTGAAGAATCTCCGATACATTCCGCTTGCAGTTTGGAAGCCAATTCGGCAGCAGAAATGGAATTAGCCCAGTTCAATCTTAATCTTTAACACGTTCCATATACTCACCAGTACGCGTATCAATCTTAATCTTATCACCTTCATTTACAAACAACGGAACTTTAATCTCTGCTCCTGTTTCCAACGTAGCTGGTTTCATGGTATTAGTCGCTGTATCTCCTTTGATACCTGGCTCTGAATAAGTAATAAGGAGTTCAACAAAAGTTGGTGCTTCAGCAAGAATAGGCTCATCGCTTTCAAAACCAACTTTCACAATCATACTTTCCTTTATAAACTTGGCATTTTCGCCAAACAAATTCTTAGGAATGTGAACCTGCTCGTAGGTTTCCTGATTCATGCAAACAAAATGTTCGCCTTCCTCATAGATGTATTGTAGCTCAGTATAAACCAATCTAGCAATGTCAACGTTTTCTCCAGAACGAAATCGGTTTTCATGGCTTTTGCCAGTCTGGATAGATTTCATTTTAACCTGATAAAATGCACCGCCTTTACCGGGCATTGTATGTTGCTTATCGGTTACGATACACAAATCGCCATTATATCTGATTACAGATCCTATTTTAATATCTCCTGTAGATGCCATTTACTGATTTTTGTTCGTCAAAAATAACCAAGTTGGTGTGATTGTAAGTGCGAATTTGCTTTAACCTAGAAGCCTCCTGTGGATGTACAAGTAGCACCAAGTATTTCTTCCTCAGAAATAGCATCCTCGTACTGGTCTGGATTATCGAATTCTGTCTCACAAATTGTTTCAGAATTACCTTGCAATTGGCACTCTTCACAGCGGCTGCAACTAGCAAGAGCAACAACAAAGAATCCGAAGTAAATTGTCTTAATTTTCTTCACAAACACCTCCTGTAGCTTCATAAGCTGAAATTTCTTGCTGAAAATCTCCTTTCTCAATAAAGTCATCTTCACAAATTTCACGTGGAGCAGTTGTTCCGCTGCATTCCATGCAACCATTTTTGCATCCCGTCACCGAAATTGAAACAATGCACAATAAGCTGAATAAAAGTTTGTTAGTCATTTGACTTATCGCTGTTTTACGATTCGTAAATTTAGTCAGCAGGTTTTTAAACACAACTACCATCCTATTATTGTGCAATTCAGAATCTTAATTATTTGTATTCTAACCACTTACACTCTAGTTGCAAGTGCACAGATTCGGTTTAACGAAGTTAGCAGTAGCAACAAAAATGTGCTAGATGATGAAGATGGCAAAAGCAGCGATTGGATTAAACTCTACAACGCTGGTGGGAACAACATAAACCTTTCGCAGTTTTATCTTACAGACAGCAAAAAAGACACCGCTAAATGGCAGTTTGGTAATGCGGTCATTCCTAGTGAAGAATTTTTAGTCGTATTCGCGTCTGATAAGAACCAACCAAACGGAAATGAACCACATACCAACTTTAAATTGGCATCAGGTGGCGAATCGATTTGGCTCTATAACCAAGACAAAGAACTGCTTGATAGTTTAACCATTCCATTCCTATCTCAAGACGTTTCTTAAGGTTGTTCTGAAGATGGAAATAGCACAAGGGTTTTCTTTGAAGTACCAACGCCCGGTGCTACTAACACAGGTTCTGTTTTTACCGACCACATTATCGCGTACCCTGCGATATTTAGTTATGCTTCAGGAATATATTCCGATGCATTTGAATTAACTCTCAGCAGCGAGGAACCTGGAGCCACTATTCGATACAGTACTGATGGTAGCGAACCGAATCAATTCAACGCTATTTACAGCGAGCCAATTGTGATCACAGAGAATACAGTCGTTTCTGCAAAGGTTTTCAAAGCAGGGTTATTGGATTCAAAATCTGTTGTTGGAAGCTTTATCTTCCGAGAGGAACAAACATTACCTATCGTTTGTCTTTCAACAAACCCCGAATATTTTTTCAACCCAGATACTGGGATTTACATGCTTGGCCCAAATGCTTCTACCGAGTTTCCTTATTACGGTGCCAATTTCTGGTCTGATACAGAAATACCCGTTAATGTACAGTGGATTGATTCATACGGAAAACTAGGTTTTGACCAGAAAATGGGAGTTCGGATTCATGGAGGCACAGTTTCGAGAACACGCCCGATGCGGAGTTTGAGGCTTTTGGCGAAAGATGAATACGGAAAAGATGAAATTGACTATCCTCTGTTCTCAACCAAATATCAACCAAAAAACAAGCGCTTCCTTCTTAGAAATTCCGGTTCTGATTATTTGAAGACGATGTTTAGAGATGGGTTCATTCATAACGTATTAATCTCAAACGGATTACACGTTGATGCTGTTTGCTTTAACCCTGTAGAAGTTTATATCAACGGTCAGTTTTGGGGCATACATAACGCCAGAGAAAAGGTTGACCGATATTATCTTAAATACAACTATGGTTACGATGAAGATAATGTTGACTTATTAGAAGAACAAAATGATGTGATGGAAGGAAGCTTCGATGCTTTCAACCTTCATGAATCCACAATCGTCAATTTAGATTTATCTCAAGATGCCAATTTCAGTATTGCAGATAGCCTTTTTGATGTACTCAATATTGCAGACTATTATATCAGCGAAACGTATATAAACCATCTCGACTGGCCCTACAACAATCTTAAATTTTGGCGAGCTAGAGTAGACACCGCGAAGTGGAGATATATAATTTTTGACCTTGACGCAACGCTTGGTGGAGTCTCTTTTGCTCCGGTTGAGTTTGATGCGCTGGACAGAGCGATGGGTTCTTATGGTGACACAAACAGACATGTTATCATCTGTCGAAAACTCTTAGAAAACCGAACCTATTTCGAGTATTTCATTAATCCCTATTGCGATTTAGCAAACACTGTTTTTAACGTGAAGAATTTCTCTGAATCCGTTGATAAGGCTGCAGACCGTATCGAATACGCAATT
>DMRV01000221.1:2826-3653 GCA_003456455.1 Flavobacteriales bacterium | reverse complement strand
TTCGATCGGAAAAGTCCTTTTTTTCATCTATTCCCCGATTCTCTTATCCCATACCACTGATATTCAGGAATGGATTGATGCATCTGCTCACTTTGCTGACGCCATGCTTTTCACTGAAAGAAACAATGAAAATGCAGCATCCATTAAATCATATCAGGATAGGTATTCAACCCTGCGGTACCCCATGGAATCGATTGTACTTGGAAAGAAAAACAATCCATGGGCCAGAATTTTGGAATCCTTTCCTCGACGCATCAGTCATATTTTTGATTCTCCTGAACTATTAGATACTGAAGACCAACCGGAAATGGACCGCTACCTCGTCCGCCTTCCATCAGGACATCGTAAACATACGATACCTCTAGTTTTTAAGAAATCTTAAATAATCCCAAAACACAGATTCTTTAATCTCGACCAAGGAAATCCCTCAATATACTTTAATTTTTACTTAGCCGGGGTGGCGGAATTGGTAGACGCGCTAGACTCAGAATCTAGTATCTGCAAAGATGTGCGAGTTCAAATCTCGCCCTCGGCACCAAGGAAATAAAATCATATTTTCGGTAAATTAGTCTTGTTATATCTAAGTTTTTGTAAACAATAAGGAGAAAATTTCTTTTCTCATGAACAAATCCCTAAAATTATTCACATTATCTATCCTTCCGTTTTCCATTTTACCTGGACAAAACGAAGGGCAATCTGGCGGTGGCGACAGCGCAGCAGAAGCATCAGTTACAGGATCTGCTTCACAAAAAGCAGTTACAGCTCCCGAAGCACTCGAAGGAAATCCTGTAGTCAGCTTTCTTAAACAAGGGGTTTCTCTACAAAAG
>DMRV01000221.1:0-2723 GCA_003456455.1 Flavobacteriales bacterium | reverse complement strand
ACGACGCAAATGCCAAAGGTGTCTCCACTTCCTTGACTGCAGTTGCTACTCGGGCAGTCAACATCAAGCGTCTTGATGATTCTGGACTAACTGGCAAAGCCTTTACTGATGCCTTAGCAGCACTTCGAGATACATCTACAACCGTGGGTGATAATGTCGCTACAACCCTTATTACTCTCGCTGACGACCCTACTTTCAATGCCGAAACATTTGATTCATCCACACTCGAGAAAGTTATTAACGGCGATGTTGAAGTGAAAGATGACGATACAACAGGTGGCTCCTTTTCTGTTGAAAAAGCAACCTTTGCAGCAAATGTTGTGAGTAAAGGCACTGAAGTCGGTCTGACTGTTGCTGACGCTGATGCTCAAGCAGCTTACGACCAATACAAAACAAGTTACAGTTCCCTTTCCAATTCAGAAAAAACTTCATTCGAAGCAAAAGTTGCTAATGCTCTTGGAAAACTAGTTGGCTTAAGTAAAGTTTCTGACGACGGAACTATCTCAGATGCTATTTTACTGTCATCAGTATTGAACTACTCACCAAGCGACTTAGATTCAGTATCAGGCATTGTGGATTCGGAAGCTCGTCATGATACATTTCTCACATTCGTTGAACTCTATGACCTACAAGATGGTGCTGATAATTCTGAGCTTATTAACGAAATAACTGGAGCCGCCTCGTTCTTAAACGAGGCATTTGTTGACCGAATCATTTCTGGAACTAACGATTTAACATCTCTTTTGGATCAAGGTACTCTAAAAAGTTACAATGCGGCAGAACTTGCGACGAACAGCTATTCCAAGAAAGCTGCTGCAATAGCTGAAGGTCTTGGATTATTCGGAAAAAATGGGACAAATTTACTCACATCTCTTCCAGAAACTTTATCAGTATCTGATATTACTGAATTTGCTCCGTATTTATCATCTTACACAGGTTCCAGAGATCTTGGAGATAATGATCTGAGCGACTACAAAATCCCATTGTCTAATTTAAACGCAATACCTGGAAAAAATATCAAATTGGAGGGAATCTTAGATGTTTCAACTGAATTAAAGAAAGCAACTCTCATAGACAATGATGTTAAACCTGCTGACATCAAACTTCTTGCGATCGCTTCTGGTAAAGATTTTATAATCACTGGTGACTTGACTGTAAAAAACACCAACGAGGTGGAAGACCATGGATTAGCTTTGGTTGCCGCTGATGACTTCTACCTGCGTTCAGAGCGTTCAGCAGCAAACTCAGTTGACTACTCGAAAGATACTCCAAGTATTTCAATTGAATATGAAGGTTCTAACTTAGCAATAGCATCGGTTGATACCATGCATCTTGTTAATGTAGATATCAAAACTGGAGGAAACCTAGCAATTGGAACACTCGATGAACTTCACATTGGCATAGACGGTGGAAAGAGCTCAATTAGTGCAGGCACTGGTGGAAATACTCCTAATCCAGACTTGGTACTACTCTACGCAAACGATCTTATCACATTAAATAATGTTGATTTTGTTGGTGGAATGATCAGAGAAATCCACCTAGATGCACCTATGATGGAATTGAGAAACTTGGCTATACCATCAGGAACATTAGTGAAAGGATATGCAGGAGGCTCTGCGAACAATTCTTACAATTGGGCCTCTAAAGAAGTAAATTCAAAAAACCAACCATACTTACAGATTGAACGAGCAAACCTCAAGTTTTCTGGATCTGCAACTAGTGCAGGTGATGTAATTCTTGAAAAGATTACTCACGGAAATATCGGTGGTGGCACAACAGAATTAACAGAAGAGCATTTCAACAAAACATCATATACTGGCTCCTGAAATAATTTTAAAACCAACTATGAAATCAGCTAAATACATTTCACTATTTTTAATCGCCTCGTGTATTTTACCAGCACAAAGAAAGCTGGACTTGCAAAAAAACGTATCTGAACCAGAAGCAATTAAACAAACTAATTCAACAAATAAAAAGCAAGATTCCGATGTTTCTGAAAGTGACACAGGAGCTCAACGACCCATCGTTCTCAAAAAGAATGGCTTATCTGCTTTCTTTGGTTATAACACAGATTACTTCTACACCTCCAATGCATTTGGAACAGATACAGAAGAAATTGCTTCTGGTATTTGGACAAATACATTTTACGCAGGTGCAGGCCTAGGTGTTTTTGACATGGGAGAGTATGTTCTTACTCCTTACATTGGGGGCAGTTGGATGATCCATGATTACACAAAATCTCTTCAGACTCTCGAGGAAGAAAATTACAATCGTACTCAATCATATGCACTATTACTTGCACAATTGGGGAATGGTTGGTCACTACGAGGAGGACTGTCATACCTCAACGACCGCAATACAAATGAAGATACGGAAATTATAAAAGATTTCATATACAACATAGGAGCAATGAAAGCTCATACAATCGATGATTCCACTCAGGGTATCTTTACAGCATCTGCTAAGTACCATGATGTTGATGCAGATAAATCTGCTGGTGGAACTCGTGATGAACTTAACCGTTACGACCTATCATTATCGTACGAAATCAACAAAGATTTTATGGGGTTAGAGTTTAATCCGAAATACCAAGTTTCTTACAATGATTATCTCAATGGAAACAATGCTGACAGAACTCAACTCACTCATACATTCTCTTTAGAAATTGTTTATCATATCACAGAATCCCTCCGCTTTGAAACAATTAGTACCTATACATCAAA
>DMRV01000102.1 GCA_003456455.1 Flavobacteriales bacterium | reverse complement strand
TTATGTTTTTCCATTCTATTGTGCACTTGCCTGTTCCACAATTATACTCAACCTTGGTACTACGTGAATTTGTGCGTACGGTTATTCTACTAACACGAATATGTTAATTCAGTTTTATTTTGACTGTCTACGGACTATCAATTCAGCTAATTCAAGGTCAATTGGCGTTGTAATCTTGATGTTCTCGGCATTACCATCAACCATAGCTATTCTTTGTCCGTATTCTTCTACAACGGTTGCATCATCAGAATAGTCTGTACGATTGGCAGAATCAAACGCTTTTTTTAAAACGGATGTTTGAAAGCACTGCGGAGTCTGAACTGCTCGGTACTTATTACGATCAACAGCGCTGCTTTTGTCATCTGATAAAACCCGAAGGCTTTGAACAATGGAAACAACAGGAATAGAAGCTCCTATGCGGTTTGCAGACTCGAAGCAGGCATCAACCATTTTTTTTGAAGCAAAGGGACGAACACCATCATGAACGCCCACCACATCAGAATCAGTGATTTTGGATAATCCATTCTTTACAGAAAGAAATCGTGTTTTTCCACCTTCGGCTAGAGCGTGAGGGATTGAGAAATTGTGGGCTTTCTTCGAATCGTCCCAAAAAAGGAATTGCTCTTTTGGAAGAACGAGAACTAATTGCATTTCGGTGTCCATCGCATGTAGGTTTTCGATGGTGTGCATCAAAATCGGCTTTCCGTTAAGTTCAATAAACTGCTTTGGAATTTCGGCTCCCATTCGGGTTCCACTTCCGCCAGCTACGATTATCATGCTTTTCTTCATCACACACGTCAAAAAAAAGTCCCGATTCTCAAGTTGAGAATCGGGACTGAAATTAGTGTTTCTAAGTTCTTACAGGATTAGCATTCCGTCTCCATAAGAGTAAAACCTGTATTTTTCTTTAATCGCTTGGTCGTATGCTTCACGCATGAAATCGTATCCAGCAAATGCAGCAACCATCATTTGTAGTGTTGATTGTGGCATGTGGAAATTAGTAACCATGCAATTGGCTACGCTGAAATCGTAAGGAGGGAAAATGAATTTATTTGTCCATCCTTCGTAAGGCTTCATGTGACCAATAGTGCTTACAGATGTTTCTGAAGCTCGCATTGTAGTTGTTCCAATGGCACAAACCTTCTTTTTGGCGTCTTTAGAAGCGTTTACAATATCACACGCTTCTTGCGTAATGATAAGCTGTTCGCTGTCCATTTTGTGCTTGGTCAAATCCTCAACTTCTACTTGGCGGAAAGTTCCCAAACCAACGTGAAGTGTTATTTCTGCAAAGTTTACTCCTTTTAGCTCCAATCTTTTCAGCAATTGCTTACTAAAGTGAAGACCAGCCGTAGGTGCTGCAACAGCCCCTTCGTGCTTAGCGAAAACAGTTTGGTAACGGAATTCATCTTCTGGCTCTGCTGCTCTTTTAATGTACTTTGGAAGCGGAGTTTCGCCCATATCGAAGATGGTTTTCTTAAACTCCTCGTGCGTTCCGTCAAAAAGGAAACGAAGCGTCCTACCTCTTGATGTTGTATTGTCAATTACTTCTGCAACAAGACTGTCATCCTCACCGAAATACAGCTTGTTTCCGATTCTGATTTTACGTGCTGGATCTACCAATACATCCCAAAGAATGCTTTCGCGATTCAATTCACGAAGTAGAAAAACCTCAATCTGAGCTTCAGTTTTTTCTTTTTTACCGATTAATCGCGCTGGAAAAACCTTAGTGTTGTTGAGAAGAAATGAATCTCCATCATCAAAATAATCAAGGATGTCTTTAAAAGTTCTGTGTTCAATTGTACCCTTCTTACGGTCAAGAACCATCATTCGACTCTCTTCTCTGTCATCAGTTGGGTGGTATGCAATTAATTCCTCCGGAATTTCAAATTTGAATTGTGATAATTTCATAATGTCTGGTTTGAGCTTACGGGCTCATTTTTTGTGAAGTCGCGAAATTAAGAAAATCGCGGTTGGGTTTAAGATTAGGAATTTTCTAGCCCATCTCCGTGCAGCAAGAACTGAAACTGATCAGTGGTAATGGCATCATCAACATGATGATTACCAATCCGAGTTCGTCTTAAAGTGGAGAGATAACCGCCAGAATTTAATGTTTTACCGAGGTCAAAAGCCAAAGAACGGATGTACGTCCCTTTGGAGCAAGCAACCCGAAAATTGACTTCGACTTTGTCCTCACTTCTAGAAATAGAAGTGATTTCGAACTCTTTGATTGTGATGCGTTTTGTATTCAGTTTTACTTCTTTTCCAGCACGAGCTAAATCGTAAGCACGCTTTCCATCAACTTGTTTGGCTGAAAAGATTGGAGGCATTTGATCAAGTTCGCCTTCAAAGTCTTTCGCTGTTTGATGAATCAATTCATTGGTTATATGATTGATAGGAAAAGTCTCATTCACTTCAGTTTCTAAATCGTAAGAAGGAGTAGTAGCGCCAAGTGTGATTGTTCCCGTATATTCCTTCTCCGCATCCTGAATTCCCATGATGGTTTTGGTGGCTTTTCCGGTGCAAATGACTAAGAGCCCAGTTGCCAATGGATCTAACGTTCCTGCATGTCCAACTTTAATTTTCTTGACGTTAAGCTTTCGCTTGATGATGCCCCGAGCACGGTTTACGATAGAAAATGAGGTCGGTCCATACGGCTTATCAAATAGCAGAACTTCTCCTTCTTTGAAATCGAATGAATCTCCCAAACCCTACAGGAACAAAGTTGCGAGAATAGCTCCGAATCCTACCACAAAGCAGTAATAAGAAAAATACCGAAGCTGACTTTTCTTTACAAGGGAAATCATCCATGTGCAAGCCACNNATATTTCCATCTAAAAGGTCTTTTGCAATTTTCCCAAGGATAAGAGGAACGACCATTAGGAAAGAAAAACGTGCAGCTTTTTCTCGGTCAATTCCTAAAAGAACAGAAGTAGAAATGGTTGCTCCAGATCGGCTGATTCCAGGAAGAATAGCGATTGCTTGAGAAATACCGATGATTAGTGCTTGACCAAAGCCGACTTGCTTTTCGGTTTTCTTAGCGCGGTCAGCCAAGAAAAGTAGGAGGCCGGTAAGTACGAGCATTACACCAACAAGCAATATTTGCCTATTGAAAAGCGCTTCTATCTGATCATTGAAAAGGACGCCAATAACAGCCGCAGGCATCATCGAAACAATAATCTTAACCGAAAATTGGCTTTCCTCATTCCATTTGAATTGGAGTAGCCCTTTCAAAATTTCGAGAATGTCTTTTCTGAAAACGACCACTGTGCTCAAAGCCGTTGCGGCATGAACCACGACTGTAAAAAGCAAGCTTTCCTCCGGCAGGCTTTCATCTCCTAGGAGTACTTTTCCAAGTTCCAGGTGTCCGCTGCTGCTTACGGGTAAAAATTCTGTTAACCCCTGAATAATACCAAGGATTAAGGCTTCCCAAAAACCCATTAATTACGACTTGGCGCGGTACATAATTCCGATAATCTCCAACGCGAAGCCTGCCAGAACTACCAACGGAGCAACAGTAATTCGAGTAGTGCTGAAAATCTCTTCGCTAAATACGTTTGGATCTTCAGATGCACCACCAGCCATCAGTACAAAGCCGAGAAGAATCACAACCATTCCTACGCCAGTTATGATGTAATTTTCTTTTCCGAATGCGAATTCCTTCTCGTTGTTTTCTTGCTCGCCCATGTTTAATAATATAGTTCGTCCGCGTTTAAACGGAGGTATTTTCTAACCGCAAATGTCGTGCTTAAGAATGAGATGATAAGCCCCAAGGCCAACACCGCACCAAAAAGCGTAAATACAATTTCAATATCCTCTAAACCAAAGAGTTCGGGAATATTCTGGCTTGCCAAATAAATAACACCAGCAAGTAGCAAATTGGCTACAATTGCACCTGCCATTCCACGCAAAACACCTTCAATTACAAAAGGTTTTCGAATAAAAGATTGCGTAGCTCCAACCAATTTCATCGAGTTAATCAAGAATCGTTTGGAATAGACGGATAAACGAATATTGTTGTTGATGAGTGAGATAGCAATTAGCGATAGAAGCCCGCAGAAAATCAAGATTACAATTCCCGCTTTCCGTACGTTTCTGTTGATT
>DMRV01000077.1 GCA_003456455.1 Flavobacteriales bacterium | reverse complement strand
GCATTCTATCCAGCATTTACAATATGGAAACTGAAACCTGTTGAAGCAAGAAGAACCTAAGAAGCTGTAAGTCATGATCTTCAAATTAGCTTGGAGAAACATCTGGAGGAATAAGCGGAGAACGTTCATCACGCTTACATCAATTATGATGGCCGTGTTCTTGTCCAACTTCATGATTTCGATGAACGAGGGCGTTTTCGGAAACATGCTTGATACCATGACACGGTCATTCCTCGGTCACGTTAAGGTGCATCAAAACGGGTTTTGGGAAGATCAGTCGTTAGATAACGCCATGGAAGCCAATGATGAATTGGTTGAAATGATGGAAGCCACCAAGCATGTTGATGCGGTAACACCTCGATTACAAAGTTTCGGTTTGGCCTCATTTGAAAATCAAACGCGGGCAACACAGGTTGTGGGAGTAAATCCGGAGAAGGAGACTCAGCTAATGGACTTGGAAAAGAACCTGTACGAAGGTCGAGTCATTACAAATTCTGATAACAGCATTATGCTCGGCTACAAACTGGCTGGGTTCCTCAAGATAAATATTGGAGATACCCTCGTTATTATCGGGCAAGGTTATCATGGACTAAGCGCGGCTGGAAAGTATGAGGTGGTTGGCTTCTTGAAACTGCCTTCGCCTGGCCTTAATAGAAACTTGATAATTATGCCATTGCCATTGGCGCAATATTTATTCTCAGCAGAAAACCTACTCACAGGATATACGCTTGTTGTAGACGATACTGACCGACCTGAAAAAGCAACCGCAGGTATTATTCCACAATTGGACACGTCCAAATATGAGGTGATGACGTGGCCCGAACTGCTTCCTGAAATGGTTCAGATGCGGACAACCAAAGTGGCAGGTTCTTTCATTTACATCGGCATCCTATATCTCATTGCTGGCTTTGGAATTTTCGCAACTATACTGATGATGATGGCTGAGAGGAGTTACGAATTCGGCATTATGCTTTCGGTAGGAATGGCGCGTAGTCGCTTAATCGCAATGATGGTATTTGAAACCTTGCTGATCACTACTCTAGGCATATTGGCTGGTTCCGCGGTGTCATATCCATTCCTGCACTACATGAAAGTAAATCCAATTCCGTTAGCCGGAGTTGCGGCAGATACTTACGAAGAAATGGGAATTGAGCCTTTGCTCATGACCTCAACCGACATCAGCATTTTAGTAGACAACGGACTTTTCCTATTTGTAATCTCCTGCTTCATTGCAATCTATCCGATTGTTAAAATTTGGAAGATGAATCCGGTAGAAGCAATGCATAAATAGAACTAGTGATTTAACCAAGAACTAACTAAGAAGTAATTATCATGTTAATCAAAATCGCTTGGAGAAATGTTTGGCGTAACGGGCTTAGAAGCTCGGTAGTCATCGCGTCCATAGCCATGGGTATTTGGGCTGGGCTGTTCGTAATCAGCGTCTCCGCTGGCCTTAACGAGCAAAGGACCAAAGACGCGCTGAATACGTATATCTCACACGTACAAATTCACGACACGATGTTTGTGAAAGACAATAATGTGGAGTTCCGCATTACCGATATGGATGAAGTTCGAGAGACTCTTTCTGCAAATCCTGATGTGAAATCTTTTGCAGAACGCGTTGTGCTGAGTGGAATGGTTTCTTCTTCAGCTGGGGGCTTTGGAGCTCGAATTACCGGTGTTGACCCTGAGCAAGAAAAAGGCGTGTCTACCATGCACGAGAAACTGGTTGAGGGCGCTTATTTCGAGGGGATGAAAAGAAACCCAGTACTCATTGGTAAAAAGCTCGCTGAGAAGTTAAAGGTTGGCCTAAGAAAAAAGATTGTTCTCACTTTTCAGAAAGACAATGGAGACATAATTACTGGAGCATTCAGAGTTGTTGGGATTTACAAAACCTCAAATTCCAAGACAGATGAGATGAACGTATTTATCCGTTCGTCAGATGCAAACCGTCTGCTAGAAGAGAACTCTGGCTATCACGAAGTAGCCATTATTACAAACAACCTGGCAGAGATTGATACAATATCGGCAACAATCGGAGCTTCGCTTCCAGGGCTATCGGTTCGAAGTTGGAAAGAGATTTCTCCAGACCTCGGGTACGCGGATGAAATGATGATGCAAATGCTTTACATCATTATCGGAATCATCCTTATGGCCTTATCGTTCGGCATTATCAACACCATGCTTATGGCAGTTCTGGAACGAAAACGAGAACTCGGCATGCTGATGTCGGTGGGAATGAACAAGACCAAAGTGTTCTTCATGATAGTGGTCGAAACCATCTTTATATCAATGGTAGGAGGGCCGATTGGAGTTGTTTTAGGCTTCCTAACCGTATCACATTTCGGGTCGGCAGGTATCGATCTTTCGGTGGTTGGAAAAGGCTTAGAAGAGTTCGGAATAAGCACAATGGTTTACACCAATCTCGAACCTATATTTTATCTAAATGTGACGGTAATGGTAATTGTTGCTGCCATCCTTTCGTCCATATATCCAGCCATTAAGGCTTTGCAATTAAAGCCTGCAGAAGCCGTGAGGGCACTTTAATCAAACTAAGACCAATCTCTTTAAACATAGATCATGAGCGCAGTAATTAGAACAGATAACCTTCAGAAATACTACAACCCTGGCGAACCGTTGGAGGTG
>DMRV01000266.1 GCA_003456455.1 Flavobacteriales bacterium | reverse complement strand
TTGAGTTGGAATCAAAATCTGATTCATAAAAAAGCCCCTGATTCCTCAGAGGCTTTCAAAATTTCATCCTAATTTGTTATTGATTAACTCCCACCTTCATCACCTTGTGAGTGGTGTTCATTTTTCCATCAATGCTTTGCATTTGAACGAGGTAGTTACCAGTTGCAACTTTGTTCATAGGAATAACATATTTAGTTTGATACGCTTCAATCTTGTCTGAATGCACAAGCTTTCCACTCATGTCAAACAATTGAAGTTCAATGTCTGATTCGTTGTTTCCTAACTCAATATTCAAAAACTCAGAAGTTGGGTTTGGATACATATTCAAACGAATATCAGCCAACGTTTCTTCCACAGAAGTAACCGTCAATTGCGTTTGATGAAATCCCTGGGTAAGAATGTTGGTTCCATTATCATACGTATCAATTACAACCTCACCAAGCGTCCAGCTTAGTTGCGTTGTTCCATTATCGAAATGCTCTCCAGCACTTGCGATTACCTCAGGAGAGATTGATTGAGCCATTCCAAACATTGGTAAAACAGCTAAAGAAACGATGGTTAAAAACTTCATGGTTTTGATTTTGATAAAACGAATATACGGATCGATACTGTCACTAGTTTCGTAAACGAGAAAAAACAGAAAACCCAGCACCAGACAAAAAACAGAAAGCCTATGAGCAATATCGTTCAGTTCAACTTCCCAACCGTTATCCGTTTTGGAATCGGTGCCATCAAAGAACTTCCTCAACACCTTAAGGATCAAGGAAAAAAGAGACCTCTTTTGGTAACAGACCCCATCGTGGCAACACTTCCATTTTTCTTAGAAATTGTCGAAGATTTAAAAAACGCAGGCCTTGCTCCAACTGTATATGCCGAAATGCACAAGAATCCGGTAAAATCAGATGTAATGAAGGGAAAGGCGGCTTTTGCTGGAGCTGAATGCGATAGCATTGTCGGAATTGGTGGAGGAGTTGGATTAGACGTGGCTCGTTCCATCGCGCTAGCAATCAATCATCATAGAGATTTGTTTGATTATGACGATTTGATTGGTGGTGATAAGTATGTTACCGAAGAGGTGCCGTATTTCGTTACTGTTCCTACTACAAGTGGAACCGGAAGTGAGGTTGGACGAAGCGCCATTATTGCCGATGACGTAACACATCAGAAGAAAATCCTTTTCTCGCCTAAGCTTTTGGCAGGAGTTGTTTTTGCCGATCCAGCATTAACCTTCGGTTTACCATCATTTGTAACGGCTGCTACCGGCATGGATGCGCTTACGCACAATATGGAAGCTTATGTTGCAAAAAACTACCATCCGATGTGCGATGGAATTGCATTAGAGGGGATAAAACTCATAGCTAAATCCATTGAAAAGGCTACGCATGAGGGCAATAATGCAGAAGCTCGCGCAGATATGATGCTGGCAAGTTTAATGGGAGCTGTTGCCTTCCAAAAAGGGCTGGGAGTGGTTCATTCGTTGGCACATCCGATGTCGCAATTATTAGACACCCATCATGGCTTAGCTAATGCAGTAAATCTACCTTACGGAATGGAGTTTAATTTAGGTGGGTTTGAATCTCGTTTTGAGGATATGGCCAATGCTATGGGGTTGAAAAACGGAAACGGCAATCAGCTAATTGATGAGCTTTTCAAACTAAACGAGCGCCTTGGTTTACCAACCAGACTTTCGGCAATAGATGTTAAGGAAGAGCACTTAGATTCTTTAGCAGATCTTGCCATTGCGGACTTCTGTCATCCAAACAATCCGAAACCTGTAACTAGGAATGATTTCTTTAATCTTTATAAGAAGGCGCTGTAACTTTAAAGTATGAGCATATCTTCAGAGCATGCGGTAGACCAAATTAAATCAGGCGATAATATCTTCATTCATTCTGCCGCTGCTGCACCTCAACGTCTCATAAAAAAACTTTATGAACGTAGAGATGAATTGCGAGATGTAACCATCTATCAAATTCATACAGAAGGTGCTGCTCCATACGCAAATGCGCCAGAAGCATTTAAGGTTATTTCGTTTTTTGTTGGCCCCAACATCAGAAAATCAGCACAAAACGTACAGGCAAATTTTATCCCCGTATTTCTGAGTGAAATTCCACGACTTTTTACAAGCGGAACCATTCCAATTGATGTGGCGCTCATATCCGTTTCTCCACCAGATGACCATGGGTATTGTTCTTTGGGGCCTTCCATAGACGTTTCGCTGGCCGCTTCGGAAAGTGCGAAAAAAGTAATTGCTCAAGTAAACAAACACATACCACGGACACACGGAGACGGCCTCATTCATATTAGTAAGATTGACCATTTGGTGAAATGTAATGAGCAAATTCCTAAAGTAATTTCTGGAGTATTGAATGAAACCGAGATTGCCATAGGTAAGAACGTGGCAGAAATGGTTGAAGATGGCGCTACACTTCAAATGGGTATTGGCAACATTCCCAATGCTGTATTAGCATCTCTTGGCAATCATAAAGATTTAGGAATTCATACCGAGATGTTTTCTGATGGGGTTTTACCGCTGGTTGAAAAAGGCGTGATTACAGGCGAGAAGAAGAAGAACCACCCAGGTAAGATTATCTCTTCTTTCGTAATGGGTAGTAGATTGATTTACGATTTCATTGATGACAATCCATTGGTTAACATGCTTTCTTCGGAATACGTTAACAACACAAGAGTCATTTGCAAGAATCCAAAAGTAACGGCCATTAACAGTGCCATCGAAGTTGACCTTACCGGTCAAGTCTGTGCAGATAGCATCGGGCATCGCATCTATTCAGGCGTTGGTGGGCAAATGGATTTCATCAGAGGTGCGTCTCTTTCTGAAGGAGGAAAAGCAATAATAGCGCTGTCGTCCACCACCAGTCGTGGAGAAAGCAAGATTGTTCTTACGTTAAAGCCAGGTGCAGGCGTAGTTACAACCAGAGCACACGTACATTACATTGTAACCGAATATGGTGTTGCCAACCTTTACGGAAAAACACTTGAGGAGCGCGCCAAAATGCTTATCGCAATAGCACACCCAAACCATAGAGAAGCACTAACCAAAGATTGGTTTGAATTGATTAGCAGATAAAATCGTGACACGAAAATTTTTAATCGACCTTTACAGTCATTATTATTGACCTAATAAATTTCAAACAAAATCTATTGCACAATGAAAAACACAATTATTGCTTTGGTTGCCCTGTTTGCCACTTCAACTTTCGCCTTTGCTCAGGATGAAACTGCAAGTGGTGCAGCTTTCAAATTTGATACTGAAACGCTTGATTACGGAACTATCGAAAACGCTTCTGACGGAAACCGTGAGTTCAAATTCACTAATGTTGGCACTGAGCCATTAATTATTTCAAACGCAAAAGGTTCTTGCGGTTGTACAACTCCAGAGTGGCCAAAAGAGCCAATTGCTCCTGGAGCATCAGCAAGTATCAAAGTTCATTACGATACTAAGAGAACCGGAAACTTCACTAAAACAGTAACTCTTACTTCCAATGCAGTTGAGTCTACCAAGGTTCTTACCATTAAAGGAAACGTAAACGCACCGGCAACACCAGCACATGACCCAAATGACGGAACGGATCATTCTGGTCACAACCATTGATTTATAGCTAATACATTTGAAAAGCCGATGCAGAAATGTGTCGGCTTTTTTATTGGTTAGAATTCTGAGACGGATTCAATCAGTCTCTACGGAAATACGTGACCGATTCTTAATCTCTTCAGCCAGCAACTCAGTTGAGTCTTCATTACCCTTCACCTGAAG
>DMRV01000250.1 GCA_003456455.1 Flavobacteriales bacterium | reverse complement strand
TATGTTTTATGTTTTAAATTTAATAGTGAAAGTGCTATCTCAAAGGAGAGCTAAGAGGTAGCCCAGCATCCGGTGTGAAACCATACAATTCAACATCTGGTAGCGCTGTAGCAACGACATTTCTGGCGGCTATGAGCCTATCAAAATCAATACCTGTTTTTAGCCCCATCGCCTCTAGCAAGAAAACTAGATCCTCAGTAACAATATTACCGCTGGCACCAGGAGCTGCTGGGCAGCCACCAATACCTCCCATAGATGAGTCAATGGTGGTTAGTCCTACTTCCACCGCGGCTAAAACATTCGCCAATCCTTGCCCGCGTGTATTGTGCAGATGAATCCCCGTAAGATGCTCACGACCAATGGCACTCCAGACCTTTCCTATCAAACGCTTAACATGAACTGGATTCGCGTATCCGGTAGTATCGGAAAGACCGACCTCATCGCATCCAGCTTCCATTAACGCATCCGCTAACTCCACTACTCGATCTTCCGGAATACTGCCTTCAATAGAGCAGCCGAACGCGGTTGAAAGTGCACCTTCAATAGTAGGTCTTTCATCGACTGGTAACTGTCTAATTAGCTCGACTATACTCTTCACTTCGTCCAGCATCTGTTCATGAGTTCGATTGACATTTCGCAGACTATGAGTCTCACTAACTGACAAGGGAATTGTAAGCTTGTGAACATCTGCCTTTATCGCATGCTCAGCTCCCTTCAAGTTTGGTACTAAAACAGCCACTTTGAGGCCTTCAATAGTTCTTGCATACTGAGCGACTTCCATCATGTCCGCAAACTGCGGGAATATCCGCGCTGGAACAAATGAGCCGACCTCTATCTCAGGAATCCCTGCTAAAGCCAAAGCTTTAATCCAGCGCTTTTTATCCTCAGTGGCCATGATTTGACTGATACTTTGCAAGCCATCCCGTGGACCAACTTCACTCACTTCAATGTCGATACCTGTCATATTGCTTTTCCTTCTTTAAGTATTTTTATTTCGGTATTTGTGAAACCAAGTTCACCAAGAATCTCATCAGTATGTTCACCAAGCATTGGAGGTGGTTTATCAACAGATGGTGCTTTTCCATCAAGCTTTATACCCGTACGAGTAACTTGAATATCTCGATTTACTCCTGGTACGTCAGTATAAGTAGCTACCATACCCCGCTCTGCAATCTGCGGCTGAGCTAGTGCTTCTGGCACAGTTAAAATAGGACCACAGGGAACTCCTGCTTCATTTAATAATAAAGTCCACTCATCTGTAGAACGCGTCATAAGGGTTAAGTTGAGAATCTCAGAAAGAGCAGCACGATTTTCTAGCCGTGACTCTCTAGTAGCAAATTTAGGATTTTCACATAACTCATTAAGACCTAAGACTTGACATGTAGCTTCAAACTGCTCCTGTTTATTTGCCGCAATATTGATCTGTCCAGAGCCAGTTTGAAAAGTTCCTGACGGACTACCCGTAAAATTTTCATTACCCATCGGTTGAGGCTCTTGATTTGCGTTGAAGTAGTTTGAAATCTGAAAACCCATAGTACACATGACAGATTCCAGCATTGAAACATCAATAAAGGTCCCACGCTTGCCATCTTGTTTTGCAAGTGCTGCTGAAATTGCAAAGGCTGCGGTTATTCCTCCAATTGTGTCAGCTATTGGATAACCAACCCTCAAAGGGGCTGATTCTGCATCGCCAGTGATACTCATAGTACCCGACATACCTTGAATAATTTGATCATAAGCTGGTCGACTTTTCAATGGACCTTCCTGACCAAAGCCAGATATTGCGCAATAAACTAGATTTGGATTCAGATCTTTAAGAACCTCATAGCCAACACCAAGACGATCCATTACGCCTGGTCTAAAATTCTCAACTATAACATCCGCAGTTTTTATAAGGCGCTTAAATACAGCAACTCCCTCCGCCGATTTAAGATTAATGGTAATTGAGCGCTTACCTGAGTTTTGAGCAAGATAAGTAGCGCCCATGAGTTTTTGATTTAGCTCAACATCTAAGCCTAATTGTCTCGCTAAATCACCTCTAACAGGTACTTCAATTTTTATTACCTCTGCCCCAAGATGAGCTAGTTGACAGCCACAGAATGGTCCAGAAAGTACGTTTGAGAGATCAATTACACGATAGCCCGACAGAGGTTTCATGAGCCCTCCTTTTTAAGATTTAAGCGCTTACCATAATTTGCATGAACCACCTTGGTATTTGTAAAAAACTCACGGCAGTGACTACTCTTTTCAGGTGGGCCAAATGATGAATTTTTCCGACCAGTAATTGGTGCATGAAAATCCATACCAGCAGTTGGAAGATTAATCTGTACCATCCCAGACTGGATATTGTCTATAAAGTGATCAATTATTCCGCGATCATTTGAAACAATGCCGGCCGACAGGCCAAATTCAGAGTCATTAGCAACAAAGAGTGCTTCGTCATAGTCACTCACAGAGATTACTGCAGCAATTGGTCCAAATATTTCCTCACGACAAATTTGCATCTCGCTCTTAGCATTAATAAACAGTGCTGGTGATAAATACCATCCAGGTGTTGTCTGCTCGACTTGGTTTCCACCTATTAAGCGCTTAGCACCATCATTCTCACCAATGCGAAGGTATTCAAAGTTTTTCTTAAGCTGCGCCTCACTCACGACAGGGCCAATATCTATATTCGGATTCCGGGCATCACCAATTCTCAGAAGCTCCATACGTTTTGACATAGCATCGACAAAAGAATCATGAATATCCTTAGTTACAATGAGTCGAGATGATGCAGTACATCGTTGTCCAGCAGAAAAGAATGCACCATTAATTGCAAATTCAACAGCACTTTCGAGGTCAGCATCATCAAGCACAATAAGTGGATTCTTACCGCCCATTTCCAGCTGCATCTTGCCACCTCGAGCAAATATACTAGCACCAATCTTGCGTCCAACAGCTGAAGAGCCAGTAAAGGAGACGCCTGCCACATTTGGATGTTCCACAAGTGCCGCACCCGTTTCTGCACCTTGTCCCATTAATAGATTGAATACACCATCTGGCAAACCTGCTCGCGAAATAATCTCAGCAAGAGCCCAAGCAGAACCGCACACTAGTTCAGAAGGTTTGAAAACAACAGTATTACCATAAGCAAGTGCTGGAGCAATTTTCCAGGCAGGAATCGCCAATGGAAAGTTCCAGGG
>DMRV01000304.1 GCA_003456455.1 Flavobacteriales bacterium | reverse complement strand
GCCAAGTAATCTCCAACCGTGTAAGGGAGAACGAAATAACCATCTGCCAAGCCTTGCATAAGTGCCGATGCTCCCAATCTGTTTGCTCCGTGGTCCGAGAAGTTTGCTTCCCCAGCACAGTAGCAACCCGGAATGGTTGTCATCAAGTTATAATCAACCCAAACGCCACCCATTGTGTAGTGAACGGCTGGGTAAATCATCATCGGTGTTTTGTACGGATTCTGATCTACAATCTTTTCGTACATCTGGAAGAGGTTTCCATACTTGGCTTCAACCACTTTCTCTCCTAGCTCCCGAATTTGCGCGTCTGTCGGGTTGTGAAGTCCGCTTGTAAGCGCCTCTGTTTTCCCGTATCGCATAAAAGCAGCACTAAAATCTAAATACACCGCTTCGCCTGTGGCATTTACACCAAAACCGGCATCGCAACGCTCTTTGGCTGCTCTGGAAGCCACATCACGCGGAACAAGGTTTCCAAACGCAGGATAGCGTCTTTCCAAGTAGTAATCTCGGTCTTCTTCTTTTAGTTCAGTCGGCTTTAGCTTTCCTTCTCGAATGGCTTTGGCATCATCTAGTTTCTTTGGAACCCAAATTCTACCATCGTTTCTCAACGACTCAGACATCAACGTCAATTTGGATTGATGATCTCCAGAACGAGGAATACAAGTTGGGTGAATTTGCGTGTAGCAAGGGTTTGCGAAATACGCTCCTTTCTTATGGATTTTCCATCCAGCAGTAACGTTAGAACCCATTGCATTTGTACTTAAGTAGAATACGTTTCCGTAACCACCCGTAGCAACAATTACAGCGTGTGCTGAATGTCTTTGAATCTCGCCAGTAACCAAGTTACGAGCAATAATTCCTCTCGCTTTTCCATCAACTAAAACAACATCTAACATCTCGTGTCGGTTGTTCATTTCAATCTTGCCTTTGGCAATCTGACGGTTCATTGCAGAGTATGCACCCAACAATAATTGCTGTCCTGTTTGGCCCTTGGCGTAAAAAGTTCTTGAAACGAGAACACCACCGAATGAACGGTTATCAAGTAGTCCACCGTAATCACGCGCAAAAGGGACACCTTGCGCAACACATTGGTCGATGATGTTTGCAGAAACTTCTGCCAAACGATAAACATTCGCCTCTCTAGAACGATAGTCACCACCTTTTACAGTATCGTAGAACAAACGGTAAGTAGAATCACCATCATTTTGGTAATTCTTTGCAGCGTTAATTCCACCTTGGGCTGCAATAGAGTGCGCTCGTCTTGGACTATCTTGATAGCAGAAAGCTTTTACGTTGTATCCCATTTCTGCAAGCGATGCAGAAGCAGCCCCACCAGCCAAACCTGTTCCCACAACGATAATATCGATGTGACGTTTGTTGGCAGGACCTACAACGTTAATGGCATTTTTATGGTTGGTCCATTTATCCTTAATAGGACCAGCAGGTATTTTAGCATCTAATGACATGTGTACTTTTTTATGATTGTGTCATGAAATGGTAGGCCGCAATGACAATAAACCCAAGCGGTACCACGATGGCATAAATGTTTGAAAGCTTCTTAATAACAGGCGTGTACTTGTTATGATTAAATCCAACAGACTGAAAAGCCGATTGAAAACCGTGCATCAAGTGCAGGGCTAAAAACACAAAAGATAAAATGTAGATTCCAAAACGAACTGGGTCATGGAATTTTTCATGTAGTTCTTCCCAATACCTGAAACCACCGTCAGGCAAAAGTCCAGACATATCACCCTGAACGTACTTCACTTTTAATTCGTGAATCCAGAAATCGTATAAGTGTAAGCCGAGGAAAAGCATAATCATGATTCCAGTAATAATCATGTTTCTGCTCATCCAAGTAGAGTTAGTCTCTCCCTTGTTCATGGCATATTTTATTGGTCTTGCAGCGCGGTTTTTAAGCTCCAAGTAAATACCCATTCCAAGATGGAATATTACTCCGAACATCAGGACAGGCTGTAGCGCAAACTGAACCAACGGGTTTGTACCCATAAAATGGGACACTTCGTTAAAGGCATCAGGGCTGAATACCGACAACATGTTGATTGACATGTGCTGAAGGAGGAAGAAAAGCAGGAAAAACCCTGAGAGGGCCATCGCAAACTTTCTAACAATTGAACTGGACATTAGGTCTAATTTTATAGTTGAAACCAACTTGGGTTAAGCAATTCCGCGCAAATGTAATACCTGTGCATCTAAGGGTAAGTCTTCCAATTTATTTAGAACCTTTCTTAATAGCACACAGCACCTTTTGCAAGGATAACTGAATAACATACTTTTGGACAACAAGTTCAAAATATGAGATACGATAGAATTGATACCGAATTATTTGTTGAGAACAGAAAGCGGTTCATAGAGGGAATTGTACCGCAAAGTGTAGCTGTTTTTAATAGCAATGATGTGATGCCAACCAATGCGGATGGCACTATGAAATTCAAGCAGAACAGCGACTTGTTTTACCTCTCAGGCGTTGACCAAGAAGAATCGATTTTAGTTTTAGCACCAAACGCTCGAGAAGCGAAGCACCGAGAAATCTTGTTCTTGAAAGAGACCAATGAAACCATTGCTATTTGGGAAGGCGCTAAGCTAAATGTTGAGCAAGCGCAACAGGTTTCGGGCGTTCAGACGGTGTATTGGTTAACGGATTTCAATCGAATATTCAATCCGTTGGTAAATGAGGCTTCTCACATTTATCTCAACTCAAATGAGCACGGCCGAGCCAACATTGAAGTAGAAACTAGAGACGCGCGTTTCGTAAAATGGTGTATGGAAAAGTACCCTTTGCACAAGTTCAGAAGATGCGCGCCAGTTATGGAGCGTCTTAGAGCGGTAAAATCTAAAATGGAGGTTCTCCAACTGCAGGAAGCCTGCAACATTACCGAGAAAGGGTTTCGTAGACTTTTGAAAACCGTTAAACCAGGTGTTTGGGAGTATGAATTAGAAGCAGAACTAATTCATGAATTTATTAGCAACCGTGCACAGGGATTTGCTTACGAGCCAATAATTGCCTCAGGGAAAAGCTCTTGTGTCCTTCATTACATAGACAACAATCAGCAGTGTAAAAAGGGTGATATTCTATTGTTAGATATTGGTGCTGAATATGCCAATTACGATGCTGATTTATCACGCACTATTCCCGTAAGCGGCAAATACAGTAAACGTCAGAAAGACGTTTACAACGCTGTTTTACGTGTTCAAAACGCAGCAATTGAAATGCTCAAACCAGGTACAATGCTTCAACAATACCATAAGGAAGTTGGTTTATTGATGCAAGATGAGCTTGTAAAACTGAAGTTGATTGATAAAACAGATATCAAGAATCAGGACCCCAAATGGCCCGCTTACAAGAAATATTTCATGCACGGCACAAGCCACTTTTTAGGTTTGGATACGCATGATGTCGG
>DMRV01000196.1 GCA_003456455.1 Flavobacteriales bacterium | reverse complement strand
TTCATATGGATGATAGGAACAAACGGGTTGATTGGATGTATAACGATAGAAACACCTGTAGCAAAGAACTCTTTTGATTTGATTCCCAGAGCCTCAACCATGCTCTCTGAAAGTTCCCCATGAACAGCGGAAAAATTCACTCCACCTTTTTCAAACGCATTTCCATGCTGAATAACGCGCGTTTGTCCTCCTCCACCTCCAGGTCTTTCCCACGCATCTTCAACAAATTTAGCTTTGCCGTCTTCCGCTTCTAACTCCGTGCAAATGTGTAATTGTAACTGCCTAAACCAATTACTTATTTCCTCCTTTGTAATAAGCTTCAATCTGTTGCTAATTTGAGTTCTAATCCTGTATAATCAACCATCCTGAACTGGGTATTTTCGAAACCGCCATCAGTTAAACGTCTCCATCCGAAAGCAGATTGAAAACCTGTTTCCTGTACCGATTCCATAAACTCCGGCCCATCTGATTTAATCGACTCCAAATTTCTGATAAAATGCATGGCTACATCGTAACCTCTAAAGGCAAATGAACTCGGTTCCCCATTAAATTTGGCTCGGAATTTTTGAACAAATTCTTCCACTTCCAATTTCTCATAATCAATATAAAAAGCAGCTGGCATGTGTACGCGCAACTCATCAAAATGGTCAATTTCTAAGTTTTTAAAACCCGTCCAACTATTTGGCGCAAAACCTACTATGTAAGCATCTTCTGTCCACTTAGAGATTTTACGAATAAGACCTGCAAGCTTTACTTGATTATTGCTGAGAATGACCAAATTATTTCTACCCGTTAGCGACAGTCGATTACGAATGGAATCGCTTCCTGTCTTGTAAATATCGTACGCTGGAAAATTAGCTGGGTTTTTACCTCCGGATTCTAGTCCTTGACGGAATTGCCACAGTAAATTTTGCTCATCTCCAGCTCCGTAATGCAATATCATGTTATTGGTAGAATCCGATTGTGAGAGATACCGTCCCATTCCGAACACCATGGACTCATCAGAAGGAATCATCTTAAAAACGTATGAATTACTCTTGATTATATCCGTACCCTTAATGGTTGGCGAAACCAACGAAATACAATTCTGATAAGCGTAATCCGCTACCTCAGAAAACACTTTCGAATAAAACGGTCCGATTATCAAATCTGCATCTTTCAATGCTCCTTTTTGCACCAAACTTCGAACCTTCCAAGGACGATTTTCAGTATCTGTAACTTTTAGGTTTACGTTGTAACCCAACTGCTTCAAGGTGTCCAAAGCCAACAAAAAACCCTCGTAAAACTGCAATGCAATCTCGGACTTCTCATACATCTCTTCTGGTTGCTCTGACAATCGCCTAGATTCAGTTGAATCATTCAAGTCAAGGTATAGTGGAAGTAAAAGTGAAATATTAGTAGTCAATCGTTCCTCAGAATTCAGGACCATCAGATTAGGTCTATTACGAATAATGTCTGGAAGCCCAATCATCTCCAGTTTCACTTCCTTTTTCTCGCCAGTGATTGTCTTATCTCCGAAAATCTTTGGTGTTGGAATACGAATCGTAGAACCAACTTTTAATCCTTCGGCCAGCTCCGGATTAGCATCCAAAATAGCACTTATGGTTGTGTTGTATTCTTTTGAAATAGCGTAAAGCGTCTGTTGCTTGGGAACAGTGTAAAGCACATAATCTCCATCAAGCTCCAAAGTCTCTTCAGTAACTTCAACTGGCTTGGTCTCTCCAACCGCGGTTTTAAGAATTCTTAACGGTTCATTGAGTTTCAAACCATCCAAAACACCTGGATTGTCGAAAGCAATTCGGCTCAGCTTAACCTCATAGGTTTTGGCAATGGAGAAAAGTGTCTGCTTGGGCTGAACTGTATGAATCACATACAATTCACCTTCAATTTTAGCTACGCTGTCGCTTTTTTCGACTGTAAATTCCTGTGCAGCACCATTTTGAATCTGGAGCACAAAAGCAAGAAAAACGAAAAAGATTAATCTCATCATGAATGCTAAACAAGCATTATTCCCATTCTATTGTAGCGGGTGGTTTTGAAGATATGTCATAAACCACGCGATTGATACCTCTGACCTTGTTAATTATTTCATTACTCACCTTAGCAAGAAACTCATACGGCAAATGACACCAGTCTGCAGTCATTCCATCTCGAGATGAAACAGCTCGAAGACAAACTGCGTTTTCATATGTTCTTTCGTCTCCCATCACCCCAACCGTATTTACAGGAAGGAAAATTGCTCCTGCTTGCCATACATCATCGTACAAATCATGTTCTAGCAAGGCCGAGATAAAAATATGATCTACCTCTTGGAGAACAGCAACCCTTTCTCTGGTAATATCTCCTAAAATCCTAATGGCCAAACCAGGCCCTGGAAACGGGTGTCGACCTAAAAGTCGTTCTGGCAACCCGAGATGTTTTCCAACTTCTCTTACTTCATCCTTGAATAAAGTATTGAGTGGTTCAACCACTTTCAAGTTCATTCTTTCTGGTAATCCACCAACATTATGATGCGACTTTATGGTAGCAGATGGTCCGTTAACGGAAACCGATTCTATTATATCAGGATAAATTGTTCCCTGAGCCAACCACTTTACATCTTTAATACGATGTGCTTCTACATCAAACACCTCAATAAATTCTCTACCAATAATCTTTCGCTTAGTTTCTGGGTCAGAAACACCAGCAAGCTCATTTAAGAACCTGTCTTTCGCATCAACTCCTTTTACGTTCAAACCAAGACCTTGATAGGTTTGGAGAACCGTTTCAAATTCATTCTTACGCAGCAATCCGTTATCAACAAAAATGCAGTAGAGATTCTTCCCAATTGCTTTGTCTAAAAGCATAGCTGCCACACTACTGTCAACTCCACCAGAAAGACCAAGGACAACCTTATCGTCTCCCAATTTCTCCTGTAGTTGAGCTACTGTGCTATCGATAAACGAGTCAGGCGTATGCGATTGGTCGCAGCCGCAAATTCCAACTACGAAATTCCTAACCAAAGTCAAACCATCAATGGAATGCGTTACTTCTGGATGAAACTGAATTCCGTACGTCTTCTCATCTTCAAAAGCGAAAGCTGCAACTTCCACATCTTTCGTGCTACCAATTAGTTTCGCACCATTGGGTAGTTTCTTGATTGTATCACCATGAGACATCCAAACTTGTGATGTTTCAGGAACACCTTTCATCAATTCATTTGAACCATCAGAAAAAGAAAGGTTGGAACGCCCGTACTCGCGAGTGTCTGAAGCTTCAACACTTCCACCATTTGATTGTGCCAAATACTGAGCTCC
>DMRV01000275.1 GCA_003456455.1 Flavobacteriales bacterium | reverse complement strand
TGGTTGATGATAATTTTTGTGCTTTCTTCAAACGAAAGGTCATCATGAGGATTAACACCAGTAACCTGATTTTCCACGAAATACATAGGAGCATAAAGCTTTCCGATATCATGGTATAAGGCTCCCGTTCTTACTAAAAGTGCGTTGCCACCAATCTCATAAATGACGGTTTCAGCCAAACTTGCTACCTGTAAGGAATGCTGAAATGTTCCTGGTGCTTCGGACGCCATCTGGCGCAGTAATTTGTGGTTAGTATTGTTTAGTTCGAGAAGTGTTACTTCAGAAATGAATCCGAACAGTTTCTCAAACAAAAATATGAGCGGGTAGGCGAGAAGGGTGAGGCCAACGCTACCAGCAAACCAAGCAAACATGCTCAAATCAATATTTCTAATGTTGCCTTCCTGCATAACAGCAATGCTGAAATAACTTGCGCTGTACGTTACAAATACAATCAACATGGAAACGAATAACTGCGAACGGTTCTGTAAGCTGAGTAACGAGAAGATGGCGATGATGCCCGCAATCAATTGAAGAAACATGAACTCGAAGCCATTGGGAGCTTCAAATCCTACAATAATGAGCCCAACGATATGCGCAAACAACGCAATTCGACTGTCAAAAAAACTTCTAACAATTACTGGAAGTAGGCAGAACGGAACGAGGTAAAGATTGATATTCGGAATGCGTTGCACGAGACTGGATGTCACGATCATACCGAGAATGAGCATTAACAAGAATGTAACACGCCAGTTGTTCTGAGCTAAATCGCTTCGGTATTTGATGAGGAACATGTAGAACATGAGCAGCACAATGCTGACCATAATCACTTGTCCTAGAAAAATTAAGTAATAACTGCCAGTAGAACCCAACCGCGATTGATACTCTTTTCGTAATGATTCCAAAACGAGAAATTTCTCAGCATCTAACATGTCGCCACGGCTAATAACCATCAAACCCTTCGGAATCATTCCTCTGGTAGAAGAAAGCGAATTCAATTGTTCATTTAAGTCACGCTCGGTTGTAGCGGGATCAAATACTACATTCTGAATAAGATTCTCTGATAGGATATTGCCGACTAGATCATTCTGAATTCCGTTAAAAGTTTCAAGTTCCTTCTTGATTTGCTCATAGGCTGTTTGAACTGTGTAAAACTGTTTCAAATTCACCTGTGTGGCAAGATTTCCCCTCATCAGAAAAACCAATTGTCCTTCTTGGATATTGTCCAGTTCTTCAGTTCTTCTGAGAATTCCTTGGTCATAAATCGAATTCAAAACTAACTGCCCAGCGGAAAGGTTCTTGTCAAGCCGTTTCAGTGACCGCGAGTTGCTTGAATCAGGTTTGAAAGCAGCGATAAACTTAGATTCAAAGCCAGTTAGCGCTTTTCCTTTTGCAGACTCATCTAGCTTTAGGTAAGTTTTTGCGTTATCTCGGATTTGCTCGGTTTCAGCATTTAACTCACCAGCAGGTTTTTCAATTGCGAAGTTGAACGGGGCCACCAAATCTTCATGGCTCCAAGGCCGCCCTTTCTGATACTCGTATTTAAACTTACCTTCCTTTGGCAAAAAAAGCACAATAAGCAGCCCTGTAATTATGAATAATACAGCTCGTTGCAGCTTTTCGTGATTGTTACGTATGTCGGATAGGAAATTCTTCATTAATCGAGCCACTAAGCTAAGCGAATTATGTGTTTGAAAGAGGTAAGACCAACGTCATTTTCCATGGATGATAAATCACTACTTTCGCACGAAATTGAACTGATTATCTGTTATTGAGTTCCTGGTTTTATGGGGTTAAACCCACCCAGTAACGAAGTGACAAACAAGTTAAAGCGAAAAATGAAAGAAGTATATATCGTATCAGCAGTCCGTACTCCAATGGGGAGTTTCAATGGAAAATTGTCGTCTGTAGCAGCACCAAAATTGGGAGCAACAGCTATTAAAGGAGCCGTAAGTGCAGCAGGTGTTGACCCAAAGGAGGTTCAGGAAGTATTTATGGGAAATGTGTTGTCGGCAGGTTTGGGACAAGCCCCAGCCAGACAGGCAGCCATGTTTGCGGGCCTTCCGAATACAATCCCAGCAACTACAGTAAATAAGGTATGTGCATCAGGAATGAAGGCGATTATGCTGGGTGCACAGAGCATTATGCTTGGCGATAACGATGTGGTTGTAGCTGGCGGAATGGAGAACATGAGTTCTGTTCCTCATTACCTTCCAGGTTCAAGGCTTGGAAAAAAGTATGGCAACATTACTATGCTAGATGGTTTGGCGCATGATGGGCTTTGGGATGTTTACAATGATTACCCAATGGGAAATGCAGCTGAACTTTGTGCAACTGAGTGCAACATCAGCCGAGAAGAACAGGACGCATTTGCTGTTGAGAGTTACACACGCTCTGCAAAGGCGTGGGAAAATGGAGCTTTTAAAAACGAAATAGTTCCTGTTGAGGTACCACAAAGAAGAGGAGATGCTTTAGTGGTTGATACAGACGAAGAGTTCACAAACGTGAAAATGGATAAGATTCCAGCTTTGCGACCAGCGTTTACAAAAGACGGAACGGTAACAGCGGCAAATGCTTCTACTATGAATGATGGAGCAGCGGCTGTAGTTTTAATGAGCAAAGAAAAAGCTGAAGCACTAGGGATTAAGCCTTTGGCTAAAATCACTTCGTTTGCAGATGCTGCACACGAACCAGAATGGTTTACGACTGCGCCATCCAAAGCATTACCTAAAGCCTTAGACAAAGCTGGGTGGTCAACTTCGGATGTTGATTTATTCGAGATAAACGAAGCATTCTCGGTTGTGGCCTTGGCAAACAACCAAATCATGAAATTGGATGCAAGCAAAGTAAATGTTAACGGGGGAGCAGTTTCATTGGGTCATCCGCTTGGATGTTCTGGAGCTAGAATAATCGTGACGCTTATTCATGCTTTGAATAATAAAGGGTTGAAAAAAGGCGCGGCCGGTATCTGTAATGGTGGTGGTGGCGCTAGTGCACTAACTTTAGAAGTGATTTAATACAATCGAATGCCAAAATACGGCATCTGTAATCTGAGTGTAATCCCTTGTAGGGAAGAGCCTTCTGACAAAAGTCAGATGGTGACGCAACTTCTATTTGGAGAAAGCTTTGAGGTGCTTGCCAAGCGCAAGCAATGGCGCCAGATTCGTAATGGATTGGACGGCTACGAAAGCTGGATTGACGAGAAACAGTTTGTTGAGATTGATAAAAATGCTTTTGAAGTGCTGAATAAGAAATTACCTGTCTGTGCTTCTGACCTTGTTCAGCTAGTAAAACACACTCAGTCAGGTTCCATGATTCCTGTTGTGGCAGGAAGCTCACTACCTAATTATCATCAGGGAAATATTGCCTTTGGCGATGAGTCGTATGAGTTTGATGGTGAGATTAATCACCCCGATTCGGAGGAAGTACGCAAGGAATTAGTAGAGTTTGCGATGGTTTATCGCAATGCACCATATCTATGGGGCGGACGTTCACCATTCGGTATAGATTGCTCAGGATTGATGCAAGTGTTGTACAAAATGGTGGGTATTCCATTGCAACGCGATGCATACCAACAGGCCGAAGAAGGCTACACGCTAAGTTTCGTAGAGGAGTCTGATCTTGGTGACCTTGCTTTCTTTGATAATGACGAAGGACACATTACACATGTAGGAATGATGATTGGCCCGAACGCGATTATACACGCTGCGGGTAAAGTTCGTATTGATAAGCTCGATCACCAAGGCATCTTCAATGTTGATACTGGAAAGTATACACACAAATTGCGCTTGATACGTAGAGTATTGGACTAAGCAGCTGAAGTCAAATCACGACTACACCTTTAGTACAATTGTAAGCATCCGAAAAAGGCTATTTCCGAATAGAAATTATCCTATTTTTGCGCTTCGAAAAACTAGTACATGGCTAAGAAGAAAATTGAAGCTGAAAAAGACGAAGTAATCGTTGACGTTGAGGAAGTTTACTCGAAGACCGAGGACTTTATTAACGAAAATCAGAACCTAATAGTTGGAGTTGTTGGTGGAATTATCGCGGTAGTTGTAGCGTTTTACGCATACAATCGTGTGTATTTAGAGCCTTTAGAAGAAGAAGCTCACGGACAAATGTTTATGGCTGAGCAGTACTTTCAAAAAGACAGTTTTAATCTAGCCTTGAATGGTGACGGTAACTACTTAGGTTTCCTAGATGTTTCTGATGAATATGGAAGTACTTCTGCTGGAAACTTGGCTCATTATTATGCTGGAATCAGCTATTTGAGAACTGGAGCTTTTGAAGATGCCATTGATGAACTTAAAGATTATGACGGTTCTGGAGAAATATTAGGCGCAGTTGCTTTGGGTGCAATTGGTGATGCATATATGGAATTGGATGACGTGGATCAAGCACTGAACTATTATGAGAAGGCAGTTTCTGCCGGAGATAATGATTTCACTTCTCCTGTTTATCTTCAGAAAGCAGGTTTTGCATCAGAAAAAGCGGGTAATTTCGATAAAGCGATTGAT
>DMRV01000057.1:3135-4436 GCA_003456455.1 Flavobacteriales bacterium | reverse complement strand
TCAGCGGCTAAAACAATTGCTGCGTCATTGCTTTTTGGGATTTCGATTGGTAATGCTCAGTTTGACGTTTTCATAACTGAAATAGCAGATCCTAGTAATGCAGCTTCTACTGGTAGATTTGTTGAACTGTACAACAGTTCAGATGCCGATATCAATCTTGAATTAGGAAATTACGTTTTAAAAAGGTGGACTAATGGTAATGATGTTGTTACAGCTAGTCAAAATATCTCATTATCAGGAATAATCCCTGCAAATGGGTTTTATATAGTAGGGCGATCTGGATTTGAAGAATTATATGGTTTTTCTCCAAATCAGATTAGCGGTAACGGACCTGTTGATAGTAATGGTGATGATCAGATTGGTCTTTTTAAGAGCGATGTTATTGTTGATATTTTTGGCGTACCTGGGGAAGATGGAACAGGAACAGCGCATGATTTTGCAGATGGTAGAGCTGAAAGAATAGCTACTGTTACTCTAGGCAGTGCTACTTGGGTTGCTACAGATTGGAATGTGGTATCAGGTAACGTAGATGCTCCAACAGGGTTTGATCCTGGTTTATGGATAGGGCAACCTGTTGAAGGTAACAGCCCTCCAGTAGTAAATCTTGGGGGTGATAAATATATTTCTGCGAACGATAACGGTGATATAGTAGTAGTGCTTGATGGCTCTGCTGCGTATGATGTAGACAATGATGAATTGTCTTATGTTTGGTCTAAAATCCCTTCTTTAGAAGGGGTGGGCGATCTTCCAGTCGTTGAATTAACTTATCCGAATGGGACGACAGGTGTTTTCAAATTTCAATTAGCAGTGAGTGACGGGGAGTACACTGTTAAAGACACGATAGTTTTTAACCTTTTAAATTCTTATGAAGTAAAATTCATTGTTGATATGTCAGAAGAAACCATTGATGATGATGGTGTTAAGATTACTGGCTTAGGAGATGATTCAGTACCTATGATTGATGAAAATTCTGATGGGGTTTATTCAGCGATTGTAGATTTATTTGAAGGCGATTATACCTACAACTTTAGAAATGGTTGGAGTTATGAATCTGGTGATAATCTAGGTAATTGTGCTGGCGGCCAATATGGCAATGATCGAGGTATTTTTGTAGACCAAGATATGGTATTAGCTTCAGTATGCTGGGAATCATGCGGCCCGTGTTTTCAAGAGCCAGAAGTTCCTAGCGCAGTTACATTTATACTTGCAGATGGTGCTGATAACACGCTTCCTGAAAATCAAGATCATATTACAGAGAGTGTAAAGCTTACTAGAGGCGCGAGCGGTGCTCTTTTTAACAT
>DMRV01000057.1:569-3112 GCA_003456455.1 Flavobacteriales bacterium | reverse complement strand
AATGCATTGGATAATTTTGCTTCCTATTCTAATCTGCACGATGCTGTGAATGGCGCACTTAATGGATTCTCTGAGATTGAAGGTAAAACATTTTCAATGCATGTTGCTGGCACAGACAAATATTTTGATGTCACTTTTAATTCTTGGACAAATGGCGGAAGTGGCCAAGGTGGTCCTGCAACTCGTGGCTTTAGCTATACTAGAGTTGCTGTTGAAAATAATGAGTCAGAAGGACCAAGTTTCTCGAATTATACACTCATGGTAAAAGATGCAGAGTCTTATGATGCAGAAGTAGAAGCGACATTACCGCCATTAAACGTTGACGGGCAAGGTGTTGTAATCGAAGTTGATTTTGATACATCTGGAGATAATGTTGGTCCTTATGTTGGTGCGTTAGGTCTGTTTTGGGATGCCAACTTTAGTGGGCAACTCGATGAAGGTGATATGAACATAGCTGATGAATTATTTAGCGATGAAGATGGAGAGGACGAAGGCACTCCAAATAGGGAACATGATGATGAAGATGGACCTGCTGTAATTATGTTAACAGATAACAGCCCAATGGATGAAAGCGATCAGAATGGAAAAGCCGTAGTCCGTTTAAAGGGTTTAGATTTTATGGCTTTGCAAGGGGCTACTTTCTTTTTTGCTGAGCTTAATAAAGATGGTGAATTAACAGGGACAACGTTCAAAGTTGAACCGTTCAGTAGTTCGAGTACAATTTTCACTGGTGTAGCTTCAAGAAATGTTGATAATACGAACCAGCCAATCCAGGGCGTATTTGTTTCTGTTGAGAAAGTTGATGTGGGTTTTGATGACATGATTAACACAGATTCTGAACCAATGGCTGTCGCTATGGGACTAACGGGCTCTAATGGTGTTTATAGTTTAGGTGCTTCTTCATTAATGGCGGGTGATACTGCAGTTGTAGGAGCAGAAACCGTTCTGGATGAAAGATTGATTGTCCTAATGGAAGACCAAGAAGGTGTTGTTGGGCACAGAGCAGAGTTTATTACAGTTGAGGGTGAAAATCATATGGCTGATATTTCTGTTATTAGATCAAATACGTTAGTTCAAGGCTATGTAACAGATTCTCAAAGCATGTCTTTTAATGGTAGCCTTCACGTTCAATTTTTCTTAGGGTCTGACGAAAATCCAATCATGATTGAAGACCATGTTGAAATTGATGAAGGTGGCATGTTTACTTTTTGGGCAATGAATGGTGCAGAAGTTGAACTGTCTTATTATGGGATGAGTGGAAATATTAATAGAAACTTCCTCATAGAGGCTGATGACACTATGTTTAGCGATACAATTGACGCGTATGTTTTTAATTATACTCTTGATTTGACTCCGCCAAGTGAAGCAGTGATAAAAGGTAGAGCCTTTTGGGTTTCCTTAGATTCTAGTGGGACCAACATGGACTACACTGACATCCCATTGCCTGGCATGGAGATTAAAATATATAATGAAAATGATATGCTTTTTGCGACAACAGATGCAATGGGTGAGTACAGCATAAATGTTCCGTCTAATCCAACGGCAGGTGTTATTTATTTTGTTAAAACAATAACGATTTTACCTGAGTTAAGAAATGATGCAATTGTTGAAGTTACGACATACACTGGTACTCAATCTGAAGTTGACTTTGAATTTTTTCCATATGTCGATGAATATGTGATTTCAGGTCAAATTAAAGATGATATTGGGCAGGGCGTTTCTGATGCGGAAGTGAATGTTAGTTCTGTAGATAGCCCAGGTGAAGGTGATCGTGAACATGAGAATGGATGGTATAATTATACCTACACTGATGCGCAGGGTTATTACGCTATAACCGTTCCAGCTGGTATATATGACATGGATGTTATTGCAGATGGTTTTCTAACGGCAATGCAATCCGGGGTAGATGCTACTTCAGATATAGTCGTTGATTTTAATTTAACGCCTGTTGGTGATTTTACTGGTTCAGTGCAGGGGGTTGTCTTTTTTCTAGGTGATTATGCATCGGAAGATCCAGCCTATATTGAAATCTCTAGCGACAGTTACGAAGTGTCAACTTATGCAGATCAAGATGGGTTTTACTCTGTCCAGTTAATTGATGGTGTTTATGATATTTATGTAAATGCAATGGGGTATGATTCCTATTGGAAACCTGAAGCGTTTGAAATTATGGGTAACACAGTTGTTTTTGATGTGGAGCTATTTGCATATGGTTATGCGAATGCGCCTCACATGGTCGACCTATATGATATTCCAAATGATCAAGGCTTACAAATGCGAGCAGTTTGGGATGCGGGAATGCCAGGTGATTATAATTTTTTCACACAGTTTTCTATTTGGAGAAAAGTAAATAATGCTCCAATTGAACTTTGGGATTACATTGAAACTGTCCCTTGGCATGGAATGGATCCATATGCAGCGGTAGTACCGACATTAGGAGATTCGTCTATGCATGGGGTGCATACAAGCACATTTATGGTCACGGCACATACTTCAGATGTAGGTTCTTGGTTTGACTCTGAACCAATAAGTGGACATTCTAT
>DMRV01000057.1:0-512 GCA_003456455.1 Flavobacteriales bacterium | reverse complement strand
AGTTATTTCAATATCTATAGACAGGATTTACTTAGTATGGAGTCAGCAGTTGTCTTCACTTCAATTGATTCCTTCTATACAGATCTTGAAGTAAGCAGTGTTGGTTCCTATGAATACTGGGTGACAGCTGTTGATCTTTCTGGGTTAGAATCTGAAGCTTCAAGTTTTGTTTCAGCCGTTCTTTCTGCTGGTGAAGAGATGGGCATGCCTGTAAACTTCGCATTGAAGCAGAACTATCCTAATCCTTTTAACCCCTCTACACAGATACAATACGCGTTACCAAGTGAGTCTAAAGTTTTAATCTCTATTTATGACTTAACAGGCCGTAAGGTAAAAACACTTGTGAATGAAGTTCAAAGCGCAGGGCATAAATCTGTAATGTGGAATGCAACAAATGAGATTGGTAGGCCTGTAAGTGCAGGAATGTATATCTACTCAATACAAGCAGGAAACTTTATACAGAATCGTAAGATGGTATTGATGAAGTAATTAAAACGATTTATCGTTTGTTT
>DMRV01000440.1 GCA_003456455.1 Flavobacteriales bacterium | reverse complement strand
ATTGTTTTTTACGTGTTGAATAGAAAATCACCACATCTGGTAACATTGGAGGTTTCGCAGTCTTTTTTTTGGTGTTTTTTATACATTGATTCTATTGAAGTTTATGTCCTATAACCATCTTTTAACCTCTGCGAAATCAATGACTTTCATTGGAGTGTCTGATGAGCCTGCATAGATGAAGAAGAACATAGTAATTTCTTTATTTTCTATTTTCTTAACGCTTTTCGTGGCAGAGGGTGCATTGCGTTTTCAAGGACGAACTCCGGGGTATTTGTGGAACAATAGTAGCTGGAGACAGGTTGATAGCCTTTATATGCTTAAAGGTTTTGTTTCCGATGAGAATGGCATCTTTAAAGTTGACACGCAGGTAGCTGCAAAAATGGCCGCAGTGTTTAATGATGAAGTTTATCAATCAAAGAAGATTGTTCATTTATTAGATGGTAAGAAATGGGATTACGAGGTGCCTAGTATTTACAAAGACCACCTACAATTATTGAATTACAACCTTGGTCAAAATCCCTTCGGAAAAAGACTAAAAAGAGCTCTTGACGTAATTCATAAAACCCCGTTTGATTCCATCCTAATTCATTACGCCCAGCACCCCATCAATGCAGATGGGTTTTATAGTATTCCTTTCGATAGTTATTGCGAAGGGAAGAAAAAAGTATTGCTTTTAGGAGACTCATTTACTTGGGGACATTCAGCCCAAAGCAAGACAGCTAGCTTTGCGAATACGTTGCTTTCAAAAGGTTATTTAGTATGCAATACAGGAATAAGTGGAGCAGACGTGGCGCAATACAAACAGGTTGTAAAAACCTATTTCGATTCTATTAATCCTGATGTTGTGATCCTCAATTTCTATATGGGCAATGATGTGGCTTATTTCGAGCGTAAACTAAGTGCCGGCATTCCTATTCATTACAATACGAACGCGGGTAACTTGGTAGCGTTTAGACAGGGATTGCAGCGTACTGGAATGCAGAAGACATATGACAGTATTATACGTGACATGCTCATCCCGAAAACAACATGGATAAATCGATTGACCAGTGAAACCGCTATGGGAACCATGATATGGCAGGTATTGGTTAGATTTAATGTAATCGACCATCAATTTGTTATTTATCCAGAGCAACCCGAAACACCCTATTGCAATAAGGAAATAGCTTCGATTCGCGAATTCTGTGAGGCGAGCAATGTGCCGTTTGTGCTCAGCGTAATTCCCAACATAAAGGATGGTAAGATTAATGGAGCAAAAACAGTAAAAAGACTTTTTGAAGGAATTAAATTTGTTACACCAAACGTAAGTATTGACCATTATAAAAATGTTACAGATGGTCACTTTAATGATTTGGGACATCTGTTCTATGCCAATTATTTGGAAAGCTTGATAAACAAGGAATTAGCAATTGAGTGATTTGGGCGATATAAAACAACCATCCTTATCAATTGTCATTTCTGTGCGAAACGACAACTACGGTGGCGATTTCAACAAACGGCTTCAAAACTTCGTGTCTTGGAATACAGAACTTGTAGAGAGGTATAAGTTGTATACAGAAATTATACTCGTAAACTGGAACCCCGTTCTGGAGAACAATACATTATTGAATGAAATTAACTGGCCTCTAAACCGAAGTTATGTCGGGTTTGTCTTTTTAGATGTGCCGAACGCGGTGCATAGGTCTTTTGTGGATGAAGAGGTTAGAAAAACCGTTCCTTTATTCGAGTTTGTCGCAAAAAATGCTGGTGTAAAAAGAGCTAAAGGTCAGTTTGTTCTTTGTACTAATGCAGATATTATGTTATCCGAAGATGTCGTTCGGGAAATTTCAGAGAGGAAGCTAGAACGAGATATACTGTACCGTGCCATAAGAGTTGATTTTAAACCTTTTCGTTCAGATAAAATATCGGAAGCTGAAATAGAAAAAAATAGTACAGCGGCATTCTTAAGAACGGGTAGTATTAAAATGCTTGGGTTTTTTGGTTTTCGGGTTGGTTTATCAGTCGCTAAATTCTTCGATAAACTAAGAAGATGGGTATTTTCTTTATGGATTTTTCTGTTTGCGCGTAAGAATTTTCAAGAAGAAAGGAGGTTTATTTTTGACTATCCTTTTAACGCTTCTGGAGACTTTGCTCTCATGAGCAGAGAAAAGTGGATTAGCGGATGTTGGTACCATGAAGACACAAGAATATCTACCCATACCGATTCAATTCATTTACTCAGCTGTTTATCTCAGGGAGTTAAACTGCAAGAATTAAGTGGGGTCGTGTTTCATCAGGAGCATGTGAGAAGATTTGATTTCTCCGAGGCGAATTCAGATATGGATGTTATGTTCGATCGATTGTTGCGGGAAATTCAAAACCTGCAAAACAACAAGTTCATTCCCCCGCATAATAGTTGGGGTTTAGAAGGTGTACATCTACAAATGACCCAGTTTTGAGTGAAAACCCACGTATATCATTTGTTGTAGCCTCAAGAAACGACAATCACGGTGGAGATATGCTCAAGCGAATGCGCATTTTTACTAAAGGATTGCTATACCAGTGTAAGAAATTCAAGCTTAGAGCTGAAGTTGTATTTGTGGAATGGAACCCAGAACCAGGAAAAGATCTTCTGCATCAAATACTCCCTGGACCCAAACCTGATGATTATCTCACCATTAGGTATGTGGTGGTTCCAAATCAAATTCATCATGAATTAAAGTACTCGGATAGAATACCACTATTTCAAATGATTGCAAAGAATGTAGGTATTAGAAGAGCGCAAGCGCCATTTGTCGTTTGTACTAATGTTGACCTGCTGTTTAGTGATAAACTAATGAAGTTTTTGAGTGGCAATAATCTCGAAAATGACAATTATTATCGAGCTAATAGATGTGATATTCCAAGAGAAATTGACTCATCCATGCCAGTTAATGATATGTTAGCTTACTCAAAGAAAAACATCATTCAACGTTTAGGAAAGGATGCCAATTTTCCTGAGTTACAGAACACAGATATTTTTCTTTATCACATTCCTTTGGTTGGTAGGGTACTTTCCTTACCTGCCAAGCTGCGAAAATTGATGGGAAAACAAACCTTAGACGATATGATTGCGTCTCTAGATTTGTCAGCTTGCGGTGATTTTACGTGTATGAGTAAGGAAGCTTGGACACGAATTGGAGGCTACTATGAACTTGAGGCTTACTCAATTCATATCGATTCAATTGCCATAGCTTGCGCAACAGCTTCTGGTCTCAATCAAGTAATATTGGGTAAAGGAGAGGTAACGTACCACATCTCGCATGATGACGGGTGGGAGGTTTATGACCTGTCCAATCCAATTACAAAAATGTTTAAAGACCTAGAACGCCCTTGTGTTGAATGGAACACGCTCATCGAATTATGTAGGAAAATGATTGCACAAAAAGAAGTGATTCAGATAAACAAGTCTGATTGGGGATTCGTCAACAAAGATTTCAAAGAGTATCAATTGTTTCCAGGTGAAAAGTTGCGAGAAATAAATTGAGTGATGAATAAGCTAGCTGTTATTGGAGTTGGTAAACTGGGCTTATGTTTTGCTTTTAACTTAGAACGTTCAGGATTTAGCGTTTGGGGAGTTGAGGCAAACATCCCTTATCTGAATGAACTTCAAAACCGAAAGTTTCGAAGTTCAGAACCGGGCGTTGATCAGCTGCTTGATACTGCCGCAAATTTAATTTTTACAGATGATTTGAACTGCATAGTTGAGCATGACATAACAGACATTTTCGTTATGGTCGCTACGCCTTCTTTACCAGATGGTGGTTACGATCATGCTCAAGTTGACCGTGTTGCTGGAAAACTAAAAGTGCTTGCTAATGATACTGGCATTGAAAGAAACCTATACATCGGATGCACTACCATGCCAGGCTATTGCGGCCTGCTTGCCGAAGAATTAAAGCCATTTGGCTATACCGTTTCTTACAATCCTGAATTTATCGCGCAGGGTGCTATTATTCATGACCAGCTATATCCAGACCAGGTACTTGTTGGCGAAGCAAATAAGCAAGTAGGGGATAGAATTCAAGGTATTTACGAGAAGATGGTGCTGAATAAACCTGTGTATTGCCGAATGGATTTGTTGAGTGCCGAGATTACTAAACTGGCGACTAACTGTTTTCTCACCACAAAAATTTCTTTTGCCAACTCTATTGGCGATTTGGCTACTAGAGCGGGTGCAGATGCAGACAAAATCTTAGCAGCCATTGGTTCCGATTCTAGAGTAGGAGGTAAGTATCTTGGGTACGGTTTTGGGTTTGGCGGTCCTTGTTTTCCTCGCGACAATCGTGCCCTTGGAAAATTTGGAGATATGATGGATTATCCCTTGCGCATTAGTAAAGCAACAGATAAGGTTAATAATGAGCACTTTCAATTTCAATTGAACCAATACCTTTTAAATTTCTCGGAAGGAATGGAAATTGTTTTTGAAGGCGTAACATATAAGAAAGGAACAACCCAAATCACGGAATCGCAACAGTTACGCTTAGCAGTTGCGTTAGCCGAAACTGGTCGTCAAGTTGTAATTCTCGATACGGAACAAGTAACACGTCAGGTGGAAACGCTTTACCCAGGGCTTTTTAAGTTTACTAAGGAACTAGCATCCTAACTTTGGCAATTACTTTACTAAGCCAAGGCATATTCAATTTTGATTGATGAATAACAAATGGCTTCCATATCTCCTAATATTTATTGTTGCAATTGCGCAATACACCAATACTAGAGATCACGATTTTGCTTGGGATGATGCAATTGTCATTACCGAGAATTCTCGGGTTCAAAAAGGTTGGTCAGATATTCCGGAGCTTTTCGAGAATATCAAGACTTCAAAGATTGAAAATCGTTATGGTTACCGTCCTATATCACTTCTTTCCTTCGCTACCGATATAGAGTTCTTTGGAGTGAATTCTAAAGCATCGCATCGCATCAGCATACTACATTATGGGGTACTTGCGTTTTTAGTGTTGTTTTTTTTGCAGACCATTTTCCCGAACAACATGTGGTTCAACTTTATGGTTTCTGTGTTATTTGTGGTTCACCCATTACACACAGAAGTAGTGGCAAATATTAAAAGCCGCGATGAGGTTTTGGCGATGTCATTCGGATTGATTTCAATGTTTTTTTTCTGGAATGGATTGAAAAAGAATCGAAGAGTTAATTATTTTTTGTTCTCCTTCTTTTTGATTCTTGCTTTCTTATCGAAAGAAAATGCAGTTGTCTTTTGCGGAGTTGCGGGGTTGTTGGTATGGTATCGTTATCCAAATAAAAAATGGAAGGAATGGTTGAAGATTGGATGGCCTATTGCTACATCATTGGCCGTTTTGCTTGCCATTCGGATGTTTGTTTATTCAGATTTGTTCTTTCAGAATGACGACTTCGAACTTTATACAAAGGGAATCTTTCTTCAGGATGGTTTTGTAGGGAATCCATTATTCGGAGTTGACTCGAATTTCTTTTTGAAGTATTGGAATATCATTTTTCTGAATGGGCTTTACTTGGTCAAATTTCTTGTCCCATACCCCTTGGTTCACGATTATGGATATAATTATTTAGAAGTGGTCGGCCTAATCGATTTGAAGGCATGGTTGGCCGTATTTGTGCTGATTACGATGTTCGGTTTTCTTTACAAAGGCCTGCGAGACAGAACTATTTATGGCTTCGGATTAGCCTTCTATTTTATCACCGCTTCCATCTATCTCCATCTAGGCGGGCTGGCTCCAGATATGTTTGCAGAGCGTTTCATGTTTGTTCCTTTGCTTGGGTTATCGTTGGTTTTAGTCGATGCCCTTGTCAGAATCAGTAAGGGAAACAAAGCGATGAAAATGGTAGTTGGAGCGGTTCTGCTTATTATTTCCTCCAGCTTTTTTGCCGTAAGTTGGAATCGGAATAAGGCTTGGAAGAACAATCGTACATTACTGGAAACCGACCTTCCGCTACTGCACAATGGAGCCAGAGCCAATTACAACTATGCCTTGTTGCTTCACGGTCTTTACTATCAGCTTTCGGAAGCAGAACGCGCTACAATGCCAGATAGTATCTTGAAGTACTATGAGCGCGTTATGGAGATAACCGATAGGCTGTACCCCGCATATTTAGACCTAGGTGGTGCGTATATGGAATTTGAGAAGTTTGATGAGGCAAGAGGAGTATTTCAAAAGGCCATTAACCGATATCCTCAAATATCTGCTTCTTACGTTCAAATGGGTAAATATTATATGACTTTTAAGGAATATGAAAAGGCAACTCCGTATTTTGAGAACGCCATAGAAAAAGGTAGTCAGGGCTCAGATTACTATTACTATTTGGCCATATGCCAATTCAATTCTAAGAATTATCAGCAGGCGATTAAGGTACTTTATGATGGAGAGCAAGTAGGCGTAAGCTCAGCAGCGTATTATACACTAATGGTAAACCTGCATCTTCGGCTTGGAGAGAATGAAAAAGGGCTAAAAGTTCTTGAAAGAGGCCTTAACGTGTTTCCGAATAGTGAGGAATTGGAGAACCTTAAACCATCGTTGAGAGTCAATTGACAAATAACATAAAGTCCATATTTGGTAATGAATGAGTTGGTTGAATAAGAAATATGTCATGTTCTTGGTGGTTGCAATATGTAGTTTTCTGCAGTTTGCAAATACTCTGAATCATGATTATGCTTGGGATGATAAGATTGTGATTCTCGACAATCCAGATGTAAAAGCTGGTTTTTCTGGTCTTAAAGAAATTTGGCACAAGCAACATTCAGATTTTCTGCATGATCAAATTGGCTACAGACCTGTAGTTCTTACATCTTTTGCCATAGAACAGGAGTTTTTTCCACTGAACCCGAAGGTTGGTCATTTTATGAATGTGACCTATTTCTCAATACTTTGTCTAGTCATTTTACTTTTTCTAACCAAAGTGATTCCATACAAATGGAGGTTTGAAGCATTGTTGGTTACGCTCTTGTTTTTGGTTCATCCAATTCATGTGGAGGTTGTGGCTAATATCAAAAGCCGTGATGAGATTTTTCAGTTGACCTTCAGTTTGCTAAGTATCCTCTTTTATTGGAAATGGTTTGAAGCTAGAAAATGGTGGTTTTTAGTTGGTGCTATCCTTTCCTTTATTATTGCCATCCTTTCTAGAGAAAATGCCATTGTTACCGTTGGTCTCATTCCGTTAACAGTTCTGTTTTTTGGAAATGACCCATTCAAAAATGGAATAAAACGATTGCTTCCTATTGTTGGTTTGGCAGCGGTAGGTTTCTTAATAATCTACCTAAGTCTAGGAAGTAATGTGGTTAAAACAGAAACGGTTGGAATGGGAATCGTTTATGAACATCCAGACTTAGCTAATGGCCTTTTCTATCACGGGCTTACAGGAATAAAGCGGATGCTCAATTTTAACCTTGTAATGCTTAGGTATCTTAAGAACTTCTTTTGGCCAGTAGATTTAGTCTATTACTATGGGTACAATCACTTAAAAGTTTATAACACCACCGATTTGGTTCCGATTGCTGGTGCTATAGCAACTACTTTTTTGACTTTTCTTACGGTTGTTGCTATAAAGCTGAGACGAATATTTGCTTTTGGAGCGATGTTCTTTTTCGTAGGTATTTTCCCGTTTCTTCAATTTGTGAATTACATGCCCGATACGATGGCTGACAGGTTTGCTTTTGGCCCCTCGTTGGGTTTGTCAATTGCTTTTGTTGCTGGGGTTTCGTGGGTTTCTCATAGAAAGATTAGTAAATCAAAGCACCAGAAAGCAGCTATTGCTTTAGCTATAGTTCCATTGCTGATATTTTATTCTTTTCAAACATTTGAACGTAATAAGGCTTGGAAGAACAATTACACGCTTTTCAGTACCGATATTGGGAAGTTGGATAACTGTGCTAAAGCGCATGAGCATTATGCTGATGTACTTCATGAAAAGTATCTCAAGACGGGTGATGCTTCACTGATTCAAGACATAACTTACCATTATCAGGCGAGTATTGAGATTAGTGATAAGAGCTATTATTCCTTCTTAAAACTAGGCTCTAATTACGCATCCTTCGGGAATCCTGAAATGGGCATTCAGGTTTTACGAAAGGCTGTAGAGTTGTTTCCTAATAAATCTGACCCTAATTTTTATCTTGGAAATGTCTTGTTTCAAGAGGGTAGATATAAAGAGGCCATTCCGTATTTGAAAAAAGGGATAGAATATTCTCCAAAAGTCTCAGATTCATATTACTTGTTAATACTAAGCTTTGAGCAGGCAGCCTTGCTAGATAGTGCGGTGTCTCTTGGAAAAGTAGCCACCCAAAAGTTCTCTACTGACATACGCGTTCGAGATGCTGTTTGCGATGTTTATATGGCGAGAGAAGAATACGAAACGGCATTTGCACATGCAGATACGTTGCTTATGTTGGTAGGTGCGGATGCTACATATTGGAAAAAAGCCATCGGCATTAGGCAATTGGCTGGCTATGATTTTGAGGCTGGCCAGCTTTACCAAAAAGGTATGCAGCTAGGCGTGAATTTCGACAAATAACCGTATTTGGTCGATTATCATAGTATAACAATCCGATAACATTCGAATTCACAAAAAAAATCTTCTTCTTTATAGGCTGAAATCCAACCAGCTTATTATGAAAAGAATTTTTACCGCACTTACCATTGTTTTTTCTCTCGCCTTTTCTCAAACTGTTTTAGCTCAATGTGCTTGGAGTGGCGCTTATTATGGCGAGATGCTTCCAAATGCTGGCTGTGGTGTTTTTCAAAATTATTCTTCATATGGGCCAGGAGAGTATTTCAGAATGCCGGTTTTGCGAGGCGGAAGCTACTCGGTAAGTACCTGTGGCGCAACCATTGATACGCAATTGAGTTTTTACCGAGGAACCGATTATTCCACCACTTTTGCTTATAATGATGATAACGGCCCTATTTGTGGTGCTTTGCAAGCATCTGCTACCATTACGCCCACTTTTACAGATTATACGAGGGTTCAAGTAAGCCAGTATGACTGTCGGCCAGGAGGTACAGCTTCAATCACAGTTTCTGTTCGCCAAAACAACAACCTTAGCATTACGTCTTCTTCTGCAGACATGTGCCAAGGTCAAACTAGGAGCCTGACTGCAACCCCTGCCCGAGCTACTGGCGGTCTGACTGGTAGCGGTAATGCCGGAACTTTTTCAGGGACTGGTGTTTCTGGTACAACCTTTACAGCTCCAACACCCTCGGGAGCTTCTCAGGTTTATAGCATAACATACACCTTTGGCTATTGCACTACAACTCAAAATATAAGGGTTTACCGAAATCCAACAACGGCAAATGCTGGTCCGGATCAGAGTATTTGTGGGAATACCGCTACACTTGCCGCTAATACTCCTTCGTTTGGAACTGGTTCATGGTCTACCGTTAGTGGTACATATACCGGTCTAAATACTTCAAATCCAACTGACGCGTTCACATTGACTTCAAATTCTGTCACGTTGCGCTGGACGATAACCAACGGTGCTTGCGGAACTTCTTCGGAAGATGTTACTATTACAAAGGACAACGTTGACCCAAGCATTTCTTGTCCTAGCAATATCACACAAATAGCTAGTGCCAACCAGTGTAATAAAACCGTTGCATATTCTGTAACCGCTTCGGATGCGTGCGGAGCAACAACAAGCCTTGCTTCAGGACTTGGTTCTAACGGTGTTTTTCCAGTTGGTACTACAACGGAGTCTTGGACGGCTACTGATGCTGCTGGCAATACAGCAAGCTGCTCATTTACCGTTACAATTGCCGACAATCAAAACCCATCTATTATTTGTCCTGCAAATATTTCCGTTAACAATACCGTTGGTGTATGCGGTGCCGCGGTGAGCTATGCTGCCGTTACATCGTCAGATAATTGCCCGGGTCAAACAGTGTCAACGTTTTCGGGTGGAGCAAGTGGTTCCACCTTTCCAATTGGTACGAGTACTGTCGTTCTGCGGGCAACAGATGCTAGTAGCAATACAGCTCAATGTTCGTTTACAGTTACTGTTACTGATAATGAAAACCCAGTATTGTCCTGTCCTTCGAACATTACGCAGGCTAACGATGCAGGAGAGTGTTTTGCTACTGTTACATGGCCAACAGTAACTGCCACTGATAACTGTACTGCCGGAACACCAAGCCAAACTTCTGGGCCAAACCCGGGACCTAACTTCCCAGTTGGCACTTCAACCGTTATTTATTCGGTAAGTGATAATAATTCAAACACCGGCACCTGTCAGTTTACCGTAACCGTAACTGATTCGGAGGATCCGGAAATAACTTGTCCTGCTAATGTTAGTTTGCAGGCGGCAAGTGGTTCATGTGCAGCTAATGTTAGCTATTCTACTCCTACTGCTACGGATAATTGTAGTGTTTCAAGTGTGTCTCTTACTTCTGGTCCTGCTAGTGGTTCTAGCTTTAATGTTGGCGCTTCTACAGTAACATGGACTGCAACGGATGCAGCTGGTAGAACAGACGTTTGTAGCTTTACAGTTACCGTAACAGATGGTCAGAATCCTAGCATTTCATGTCCTTCGGATATTTCTACTGTAGCACCTGCGGGCGCTTGTGCAGCTTCTGTTACTTACTCTAGCCCTGTCGCTTTAGATAATTGTCCAGGTGTCACATCGGCTCTTACCTCAGGTCAAATAAGTGGAAGCTCTTTTGGGGTTGGAATTAACACAGTTACCTATACAGCTACAGACGCTTCTAGCAATGCTGCTACTTGTTCTTTCAATGTTACAGTAACGGATGAAGAAGACCCCGTAATTTCAGGTTGCCCATCGAACATATCACAACCAAATGACGCTGGCCTTTGTAGCGGGGTTGTTAGCTGGTTAGAACCAACGGTGGGTGATAACTGCCCTGGAGCCACAATAACAAGAACGGCTGGCCAAGCTCCTAATACCGTATTTTCTGCGGAAACTACGGTAACAATTACCTATACAGCTACAGACGCTTCTAGTAATACGGCAACTTGTTCTTTTGACGTAAGGGTTGAAGACGAAGAAGACCCTAGTATTAGCTGTCCTGTAAATATTACAGTTCCAAATAGTGTTGGCTTGTGCGGAACGGCTTCTGGTGTAGTCACTTTTTCGAATGCGAGCTTTAGTGATAATTGTCCTGGAGTTACGCTTCTACAAACTGCTGGAGCTACAAGTGGCTCTTCGTTTAGTGTAGGAACGGAGACAATAACGTTTGTAGCTACTGATGCAGCTTCAAATACCAACTCCTGTTCATTTACGGTAACAGTTACTGATAACGAGGCTCCGAATTACCTTGTCTGTCCTACTGATTTTGCTGTTGATGCAGACAATGGCGTCTGTGATGCTGTGGTTACGTATTCAACGGTTTTAGCAGATGACAATTGTGATGGTAGCGTAACTCCAGTTATGACAACTTCCGGAACGGCTTCTGGAGATGTTTTCCCACTTGGGCCAACTACCGTTACTTATGCTGCCACTGATGGGGCGGGCAGCGTAAGTACATGTTCGTTTGTGGTTACTGTTAATGATGAAGAAGTGCCACAATTAACCTGTCCTGCTAATCAAACTGTGACTTTTGATGGTAGTTGTCAATACGAACTTCTGAACTACACCTCTCAGGTTGGGTTCTTGCTTGATAACTGTGATACACCAATATTGGTTCAAAGCCCTGTAGCAGCAACGACAATTACAGGTAGTACTGAAATTACTATTACGGCTACGGACCTTAGCGGAAATGCTTCTAGTTGCAGCTTCTTCGTTAACCCGAATGATATTGTAGATCCAGTTATTACTTGCCCTTCTGATCAGCAAGTAGCTGTTAACTCTATTTGTCAGTTTACACTTCCAAATTATGTCAATGCTGTTGTAAGTGATGATTGCGACCCGAACCCCGGAGTGGTTCAGTCTCCAATTTCAGGGGCAATTTTAACTTCCTCAACACCGGTTACCTTAACTGTTACGGATGCAAGCGGGAACAGCAGCTCATGTACTTTCAACGCTGAACCGTTTGATGCTACCAATCCAACTATTAGCTGTCCAAGTAATCAGCTTGAGGTATTTAATGCTGGTTGTGAATTTGATATTACAGACTACACAGGTTTGGCTTCAACTACAGATAATTGTGTAGCCCCTGTTACTGTAACACAAAGTCCAATATTGGGAACAACGATTACTGGAAACACGTCTGTTACTCTTACGGCTACTGATGGAAATAACAATACCAGCGTTTGCACATTCACCGTTATTCCGCAAGACGATGTCGACCCAACAATCAGTTGTCCTGCTGATTTGAATGTATCCTATAATTCAAATTGTCAGTTCACTGTAGGCAATTACATCAGTGGTGCAACTCCACTAGACAATTGTGATTCTAATCCCTCTGTAGCACAATCTCCAGTTGCAGGAACTTCAATTGCTTCGACTACAAATATTGTATTAACGGTTACGGATGCTAGTGGAAACACGGCTACATGTAATTTCGATGTGATTCCTTCTGATGGAACAGCCCCGAATGTGACCTGTCCATCAGACCAATTGGTTAATTTGAATGTAAGTTGTGAAAGCACTCTTTTAAGTTATACTTCTTCTGCAACTGTTTCTGATAATTGCGATGGAGCACCATCAGTTACACAATCTCCAGCTTCAGGAACAACTATTACAGCAAATACAACTGTAACTATTTCTGTAGAAGATGCCGACAATAATACCAACTCATGTGATTTCGAGGTAATTGTTCAAGATATCATAGCACCAACAATTACGTGTGCTGCTGATATTAACGTAAACTTCAATAGCAGCTGTGAGTTTGTTGTTGGTAATTATTTAGCTACACCAGTTAGCCTCGGAGACAATTGTGCTGGAACGCCCACAGTAACTCAAAGTCCTGCTACTGGTGCAACCATTTCTGGACAATCGGCTATTACACTAACAGCTACTGATGCAAGTGGCAACACTAGTGCTTGTAGCTTCAATATCATTCCGGTTGATGGTCAAAACCCATCGGTAACTTGTCCGAACGATATTAACGTAGATTTTGATGCAAGCTGCGCTTATGCTCTTGCGGATTACACAGGACAGGCGAGTGCCACCGATAATTGTGACCAATCTGTAACAGTTACACAAAGCCCTGGTTTTGGAACAGTCATTTCTGGCTCAACCACAGTAACAATTACAGGTACTGATGATGCTGGAAATACGGGCAACTGTTCGTTTGCTGTAATTCCTTCTGATAATACTGTTCCGACAATTACTTGTCCAAGCAATCAATCAGAAGTATTTAGTGCGAGTTGTAATTTTGTTCTGCCTGACTATACTTCTTTGGCAACTGCAGCCGATAACTGCGACAATAATGTCTTGGTTACACAGTCTCCGGGTGCTACTGCCACTATTACTGGTTCGCAAGTAATTACGCTTACTGCGGTTGATAATGATAATAACAGTACTACCTGCGTATTCAGTGTGCTTCCAGTTGATAATACTGCGCCAGTTATTACTTGTCCTGCTGATGAGATTGTGTCTTTCAACTCACAGTGTCAATTTGTAATTGTTAATTACACTGGATCAGCATCGGCTGTAGATAATTGTGGAGGTGTTGCGGTAATTACTCAGTCACCCGCTTCAGGTTCATCAATCGGAACAACAAGTGCTGTTACGCTTACAGCTACAGATGCTGATGGAAATGCCAGTTCTTGCAGCTTTGATGTGATTCCTTCGGATAATACAATTCCAACAGTTTCATGTCCTGGCGATCAGACAGTCAACTTTAACGCTGGTTGTAGTTACACGCTGCTATCATATGTTGGTCAAGTAAATACGGATGACAATTGTGATGCTTCTCCAACTTTATCTCAAAGCCCTGCTTCAGGAACTAGTATTTCTGCGACTACGGTTATAACCATTACCTCTACAGATGTAGCGCTTAATGCTAATACATGTACGTTCTCGGTTATTCCATTTGATAATACGAATCCGACAATTGTTTGTCCTGTAGATGAAGATGTCAGTTTTGATGCTGGATGTCAATTCACACTAACGGATTACGCAAGTGGAGCTACGGCAGCTGATAATTGTGATGCTAGTCCAAGTGTTGCTCAAAGCCCAAACACGGGAAGCGTTATCACTGGCTTAACTGAAATAACCCTTACAGTTACTGATGCAAGTGGGAATTTAGCCACATGTACGTTTGACGTAATTCCTGATGATGATGTAGATCCAACTATTACTTGCCCTGGGCCACAGACGGTTAGCTCTAACGCCAGCTGTCAGTTTGTAGTATTGGATTACACTGGTAATGGAACTACAGATGATAACTGCGATGCATCCGTATCGGTCACTCAAAGTCCTGCTTTCGGAACCATAATCTCTATTCCAACAACGGTTACGTTAACGGCAGAGGACGATAATGTGAACACAGCGAATTGTACTTTCTTGGTTACGCCTGCTGACAATGACAATCCGAACATTACATGTCCTGGAGATCAAACGGTAGCGGTTGACGCAGCATGTGGGTTTGATGTAATTGATTACACTGGATTACCTACCGCAACTGATAATTGTAGTGGAACGCCAACGGTGACTCAAGATGTAAATGTTGGAACAACTATTACTGGCACAACAACTATAACGTTGACCGCCACTGATGACGATACGAATACAGCTAGTTGTACGTTTGATTTAATTCCAGAAGATAGCACAGACCCGATTGTTACTTGTCCGGGTGCGCAAACACCTACTCTTGGTGCTCAGTGCGAATTGGTAATACCAGACTACACTGGACTAGGAAGTGTTGCAGATAATTGCGATTCTGGCTTGTCAATTTCGCAATCACCAGTCGCTGGGTCAATAATAGGAGGAGCAACTACGGTTACGCTCGCATCCATAGATGGAGCCGGCAATATTGGTACCTGCGTTTTCCTTGTAACTCCATCAGACAACACAGCTCCGTTTATTTCATGTCCAGCGGATATTGTAGAATCGTTTGATGCTGGCTGTGAGTTTGACCTTCTAAGCTATGTTTCATTAGCCACGGTGTCTGATAATTGTACGCCACCACCTTACACGGTTACTCAATCACCAATTGCAGGAACCACGGTTTCTGGTAATACGACAATTGTATTGTCGGTTATGGATGGATCGAGTAATGTGAATACATGTTCATTTGACATATTACCAGACGATGATGTTGATCCAACAATTGTTTGTCCTGCGGATCAAACAGTAAGTTTTAATGGCGTCTGTCAGTATTTACTGCCAGATTATACAGGTCTCGCTACCGTTGATGATAATTGTGATGCTAACCCTGTAGTTACTCAAACAGCTTCAGCTGGAACTACATTGTCTGGAAATGCTGTAGTAACGATTGAAGTTGAAGATGCATCCGGAAATACTACTAGTTGTTCATTCAATGTTGTTGCTGAGGATGATACGAATCCAAGTGTTGTTTGCCCAGTAAATCAGACCATTAATGCTACAGCTGATTGTGGATTTACTGTTGCAGATGTTACTGGTTTGGCAACAATTTCAGACAACTGCGATAATACACTGTTCATTACGCAAAGTCCTTCAGTAGGTTCAATCGTTTCAGGAACCACAACGATTACTGTTACAGCCGTGGATGATGCTGGAAATACGGCTTCATGTAATTTTGACATTGCCCCAGTTGACATTACAGTTCCAACAATTACATGTCCTAACGATTTGTTAGTTGACCTATCAGCAACATGTGATTTCACCTTGACAGATTACACAAGTCTAGCTGTTGCTACAGATAACTGTGATAACAGTTTAACTCTTGTTCAAAGCCCTAATTCAGGAGTCAATATTGGAAGTAGTACATCTACGGTAACAATTACAGCTATTGATGATGCTGGAAACAGTTCTGTTTGTACGTTCGATGTAATTCCAGAAGACAACACTGCACCAAGTATTACATGTCCTCAGGATGCGGTTGTACAGGTAAATCCTAATTGCCAGTATGTTCTTCCGGATTACACAGGGTCAATTGCTCCAATCGATAATTGTGATCCGTCAGCGGTTGTAACGCAATCGCCAATTTCAGGCACATCTATTGGTTCTGCTACAACGGTTACACTCTCAGCCACCGATGCTTCGGGTAACGTTGGAACATGTACAGTTCTAATAACGCCAGAAGACAATCAAGTACCTGTGTTTGCTAATTGTCCTGCTGATATTCAGGTTGATAATGATGTAGATGCTTGTGAGGCAGTGGTTAATTATGCTACGCTATCAGTATCCGATAATTGCGATGGAGTTCTTATTCCACAGCTTACGGCTGGTGGTGCAAGTGGAACACCATTTATTGTTGGAACTACGCTAGTTACTTATACTGCTACTGATGCCGACAATAACGTTGCAACATGTTCTTTCAATGTAACTGTGGTAGATGTAGAAGACCCGGTTATTTTGTGTCCAACGAATATTACAACGACCGTAACACCTTTATCATGCGGTGCAGATGTAATCTACAACTTGCCAACCGCTACTGATAACTGTTCAACTGGTATTGTGCCAAGCTTAGAAGCTGGTTTTGCTTCTGGAGCTACATTCCCTCTTGGAGCAACAGTTGTTACCTATGAAGCTGAAGACGCTGCTGGTAACACCGAATCTTGCAGCTTTACGGTTACTGTAACTGATAATGAAGAACCGGTTATTACGTGTCCTGCCGATGTTGTTAGTAATGTTGGAATCAATAGCTGTCAAGCATTTGTAAACTACAGTTCTCCAACTGTAACAGATAATTGTGCTACAGGATTAACACCTGTTCTTACTTCTGGTCTTTCATCTGGCTCGTCATTTTCGCTCGGTACCACAACAATTGTTTATCAGGCCAATGATGGAAATGGAAATGTTTCTACCTGCTCATTTACGGTTACGGTTAACGACAATATTTTGCCAATCATGTTTGGATGTCCAATTGACATTACAGTAAATGTTGAGCCAGGAACTTGTGGTCAGGAAGTGAATTATGCTAACCCTGTGGCAACTGATAATTGTATTGGAGCTATTACACCAACACTTGAGAATGGTTTGGCTAGCGGGTCTACTTTCCCATTAGGGACAACAACGGTTCTATATGAGGCGGAAGATGCAGCTACCAATGTTGCTACTTGTTCTTTTCTTGTTACGGTAATTGACAACGAGGATCCAGTAATTACATGCCCTGCTGATATTTCTGTTTTTGCCATCCTGGGAACTTGTGAAGCCAATGTGACTTACACTCTACCAACGGTTACTGATAACTGTATCACATTCACAGGACCAACGCTTACTGGCGGACTTGCTTCGGGTGCTTCTTTCCCAGAAGGACCAACCACAGTTTCTTATAACGTTGTTGACGGAAGTGGAAACATGGACGATTGTAGTTTTGTCGTAACAGTTGAAGACAACGAACGACCAACGCTTACGTGCCCTGCAGACTTTGCAGTTAGCAATGATTTAGGAACATGCGATGCAGTTGTGACCTATAACTTACCAACGGTTGATGATAATTGCTCAACGGGACTAGTTCCATATATAATCATTGGTCAGGTTTCAGGGTCGACATTTGGTTTTGGAGATAACACAATTTCTTACGAAGCTGTGGATGGCAGTGGAAATACGAACAGCTGTACGTTTACTCTTACTGTTGAGGATAACGAACTGCCGGTTTTAACTTGCCCTAACGATACAATCATCTCATGCGATGCTGTTGTTGCCTATGACAACCCTATTGCATCTGACAACTGCAACCCAAGTCCAGTTCCTGTTCAAGTAGTGCCAGCTAGTGGATTTACTTTCCCACTTGGCCCAACCACTGTCACATTTGATGCGGAAGATGGAAATGGAAACACTGGAACTTGCTCATTTACAGTAACGGTGTCTGATACAACTGCTCCTGTTATAGCATGTCCGTTAGATCAGTACGAAAGCTTTGATGCTGCTTGTCAATTGGTGTTGCCGGATTACACGGCTCTCGGTACAGATTCAGATAATTGCGATGCTTCTCCAATTGTATCTCAAACTCCAGCAGCTAGTGTTACCGTTACAGGAACAACTACAGTAACGTTGGTTTCTACAGATGTATCAGGAAACCAAGGCACGTGTACTTTCAGCGTAATTGATAATACACCTCCAGTAGTTTCGTGTCCAAGCAATCAAGTTGTGGGAGCTGATATAAATTGTCAGTTTACACTATTGGATTATACCACGTTGGTTACTACAACTGATAATTGTGGAACGTCTGGATTGGCTCAATCCCCATCTGCGGGTACGCTTGTGAGTTCGAATACTACCGTTGAGATAACAGCAACGGATGACTTCGGAAATACCTCAACATGTCAGTTTGATGTTGAGTTGATTGACAACATCCAGCCAAGTATTACTTGCATTGGAAATCAGGTTGGATTGTTTGATGCAAATTGCGAATACCAACTTCCGGATTATACGGGGCAAGCTTTTGCAGATGATAACTGTGATGCAGTTCCAGTTATTACTCAATTCCCAGCTGCTGGACAATTAGTTCAAGGTGATACAATTATCACATTGACAGCCACTGATGCTGATGGAAATGCTATTACCTGTTCATTTGGTCTTTCTCCTGATGATAATGTTTCTCCAGTGATTACTTGTCCTGGACGTCAGCAGGAATTGTTTGATGCAACTTGCAGTTTTCTAATGGATGATTACACAGCCTCAGGCACCGTATCAGACAACTGTAGTTCTGTTTCAACTGTTACACAAAGTCCAGTTGTAGGGTCAACTCATGCGGCAAATACTATCGTAACACTTACTGCGATGGATGAGGCCGGTAACTCAAGTAGCTGCGTGTTTGTTGTGGTTCCTGCAGATGAAATTGCTCCGACAGTGACCTGTCCTGCAAATCAAAATGTTGCAGTAAACAATAATTGCGAGTTCATACTATCGGATTACACGACATCTGCCACAACAGCAGATAATTGTTCAAACTCAATTGTAGTAACTCAATCTCCATCAGTTGGAAGTAGTTTGTCCAGCTCGGTTTTGGTTACCCTTACAGCAAATGATGGCAATGGAAACTCATCAACATGTGATTTCACGCTAACGCCAGACGATCAGACTCCACCAGTGGTAGTTTGTAACGCGGATGTTGAGGTTGATTTTGATGCCAATTGTGGCTTTGAGATTGCGGATTATATTGGGTTCATTACCGCTACGGATAACTGTGCAGGTGCCATTACCTATGCTCAAAGCCCTGTTGCTGGAACAGTGATTACAGGACCAAGCTCTGTAGAGTTAACTGCAACTGATGCTAACGGAAACTCAGCATCGTGCTCTTTTGGTGTTCTTCCAACAGATGTAACGCCACCAGTTGTTATTTGTCCAGCAGATCAGAATGTGAACTTGGATGCTACTTGTGGATTTGAGATTCCGGATTACGTTGCTTTAGCAACTATTACAGATAATTGTCAGTTGACTTCAGTGACTCAAAGTTTGACTGCTGGAACAGTAATTACCTTTCAAACGGCTATTGTGTTGACGGCAACTGATAATGCTGGAAACACCGAGAGCTGTACGTTCGATGTAATTCCATCGGATGTTACGGACCCAATAATTAGCTGTCCTCCGGATATTGAGGTAAGTGTAACTAATACTTGTGAGGTGTTTATATCCGATTACAGAGGTCTAGTGCAAATTTTTGATAATTGTTCAAATACCTTTATTGATCAATCACCAGATGAAGGAACAGCTATAACTCAAGAGACTGAGATAATTTTCACTGTAACAGATGACGGAGGTAATGCTGTTAACTGCTCATTTATGGTTACTCCTGTCGATAACACGCTTCCTACAATTGTTTGTCCTCAAAGCATCACCGCTTTTTTCGACAACAACTGCCAGTTCGAGATTCCTGATTATAGAACTGAGGTGATTGCAGAGGATAACTGCTTGTCTACTGGTTTGGCTTTAGGACAATTCCCTCCATTGGGTACCGTGATAGTTGCCAACTCGGTGGTAACGATTACCGCAGAAGACGCAAATGGAAATGAAGCTGATTGTTCTTTCGCCCTAGAAGTATTTGACACCATTGCACCAATAATCTCTGTCTGCCCTCCTGACATTACGATTCCTGCAAGTAGCAATTGTGAAACAATTGTTCCTGATTTTGCATCTCAGTTTACGGCAACTGATAACTGCGATGGTATCATTGCTATAAGCCAAATTCCTGCTGCTGGAACTTCATTTATTGGTGCCGCCTCTGATCTTATAATCATGGTGGCAACTGACGATACTGGAAATCAAACAGTGTGTGAGTTCATTCTAACAGTAACTGACGTCATTGATCCTACCGTAACCTGTCCAGCAGATCAGACGGTGGAGTTGGGTGCAACTTGCCAGTTTGTATTGCCAGATTACACGCTCATGGCATCTGGTTCAGATGCTTGTGGTGCGGTTACTCTTACACAGTCGCCTCTTGCGGGTGCTCCTATTACAGTACAGCTTAACACGACCATTATTGCTGAAGATGAAAGTGGTAATACGGCCACATGTACATTCTTCGTTACTCCGCAACCTATGGAAGTTGTTGTTCAGGGAACTGATGCTACATGTAATGCAGGTGATAATGGTTCTGCCATCGTAACGGTTACCGGAGGAACTCCTCCTTATGCTGAAGATTGGGGTGGGTTTAATCCTACAGCTTTAGCAGCTGGAAACTATGCTGTAATTGTAACTGACGTAAATGGTTGTCCTGCAACT
>DMRV01000161.1 GCA_003456455.1 Flavobacteriales bacterium | reverse complement strand
TGTTGTTTCAAAAGCACCTGAGGTTCCACCGCCACCACCAAGTGGAATCCAAGCACTGCCATCCCAGCCTTCAAACTGTCCGCTTCTAAAACGAACAGTACCTGCACCACCAGCAGGAGCGCCAGCACCGTTATTAATGTCGGTGCCAATTTTAATGGCGCCCGTTACATCCAGCATTTCTTGCGGGTTGGTATTACCAACACCAAGGCCTTGCTGAGCGTAACTCGCAAAACTGGTTGCGCTAATTGTGAGTAGTAAAAGTGCTTTTTTCATTTTGTTTGAAATTTAAAGAGGAAAAGGGAATGAAGTATGAGTTTCAGATGTAAGAAGAGGTTTTAAAACCTTGAACAGGCGATAGTTTATTTTTCGATATGCGTATTATTTGATGTGGTTTTTCGCACGCTGTAAATGCCGTATCCAATTCCAGCCGCAAGTAGTATAGAACTGAATCCATCTATCGGTGCTCCTTCATTTGGGTCACCGCCAGGAACCGGGGTTTGGGCTAATACTTCACTAATAAAAAATGAAGAGGTAACAATGAAGAATGAAAGGATGGTTTTTTTCATTTAGCCTGGTGTTTTTTACAGCGGTATTATACAAGTTGATTTTACTGAATGAATAAAATTCAGTGCCTGCAATTCTTTAGCCGCTAGCAACATAATAAATTATACTTACAAATAAACGGATTAAATTTATTTTCACAACTCATCATTTTAATGGCCAATCAACAAAATATTGAGTTGTAAATTGTTCAACATTGTGGTATTAAATACCTACGCGACAAAAATAAACCTTGTTACCTTTAAATTCTTTTTTTTTTTGAATAGATAAAAAACATGCGAACACCCGGTTTGCATGGGGTTTAATAACTTTTAAGTCATGTTTGGCCCTAGTCAAGTAGCCGCCTTATTCAAATGATAAAAATCTAAGTTAACGCTGTTCCTTTTGTCAGGCTAAGAATTACAAAGTAAACTGATAAGGGAGTCGTTTTTCCTAGTGAATGAGGCCGTTTTTTACGGCCCATGACATGAGTTCCGTAATGTTGGAGCATCGGGTTTTAATCAGTATGATCTTGCGATGATTGCTAACGGTGTGAATGCTAATGGCAAGAAGATTCGCTATTTGTTGGCTAGTGTTTCCTGCTACAACTAGCGATAGAATCTCGGCTTCTCTTTTGGTGAGGGGATAATCGGAATGGTCAAGCATTGTGCAAATGTTAAGCACATTGTGCATGTGCGCAATAGCCAATAATGACCAAATACATAGCTAGATTTAGCTATTTTTTGCCGTTTATTGAAAAATGGACGCGTGAGACAGTTCGTGCCTGTCTCAATGTGCCCAGTTTTTCTTGAGAACGTTAGATGTGTTGTAGACGGATTTCGCTAGCGAATAACGGTCACAGTTCCTACCTCGTGGAATTCTTGCTCGCGGTTCTCCATGCCTTCCCAGATGTCTCCATTGCCAAAAATGGCATTCACCTTCCATACATAAGAACCCTGCGGAACAAGTTCGCCTTGGTGTGTGCCATCCCAATATTCAGTAGGGGAGCCATCTTCTAGTTCGTTTGACTTCCAAAGTAGGTTTCCCCACTTGTCATATACCATGCACTCGTAATGCGCCAAGCCCGTTCCCGTTGGTTGAAAAATACGGACATCCGAATTTGGGTCTTGCGGAATGATGGCATTTGGCACGTACAAACCTCCAAAGAAGTCAACTGAGATGTACATCTGTGCAGTATCTACGCATCCATTGACATCTACAATAGCAAGCGTAACTAGCTTATTGCCAAAGATTGCATACTGATGGGTTGTGTTCTCACTTAGGTCAGTATCTCCATCGCCAAAATCCCACCATCTACTAACATGTGGAGACGAGGTGTTGAAGAACCCAATAGTTCCATTGGCAATTGGCGAAGGAACGTTTGTGTATTCGAATTGAGCAGTAGGGTTTGGCCAAACCGTAACTAAATTGTTGATGGTCAGCGTATCACCGCATCCTCCCAATCCATCTACAATAAGCTGCACGGTATATGTGCCAGGATCGAAGAAAGTGTGGTTAGGATTTTCAATAGAAGAACCATCATTGTCGCTAAAGTCCCAGCTATAGGCTGTTCCGTTTTCAGAAAGATTGGTGAATTCTACGTCCCAAGGTTCGCAACCTGTTGGCGTGCTGAAATCAAAATTGGCTACAACTGTTGGGAATACTTCAAATAGCTGCGTGCTGCTGTCTTGACAACCAAACTGTGATGTGACTAAAAGCTGAATATTATACTCACCAACGGTATCAAAAATGGCTGTGCTATTAAAGCTAGTAAGGATTGTACCGTTATCGTGATTCCATGCAAATTGATTGGCTCCAGTGGATTGGTTGAATAGGTTAACCGAAACGGGTGCAACACAAGAAGAGGTGGATGTCATTTGAAAAGCACTTATTGGAAGTGGATTTACGGTAACAGCGCCAGAGGTTGCATCGGTACAACCGTTATCTGAAACAACAGAAAGGGAATAAACATATGTTTGAGCGTTAGGATACAGATGCGAAGGATGCTGGTCAGTAGATGAATTACCATCTCCAAAAGTCCAATCCCATTGTTCTACGCTTCCAGAGTTGATGGTTGTAGAATCGCCAAATTGAACTTCTTCTCCAAAGCAAACATTAGCAGCCGTTGCACTTGCGTTTGGAAGAGGGAAAACAGCAACAGTTTGCGTGATGGTATCCGTACATCCGCCAGTTGCTGTAATTGCCAACGTTACTTGATAAACTGAGTCTGCGAAATAAGTAAGCGAAGGATTTTGCTGGGTTGATGTCGAACCGTTACCTAAGTCCCAACTCCAATTGGTAATTGTTCCCGGATTTACTGTTGATTGGTCGGAAAGGGAGGTGAGTTCAAACAAACACGTGTCGTTTGCTGAAAAAGCCGCAACGGGAGATGGATTTACCGTAACCGTTGCTGTACCCGTTGAGCTACATGCAATTGTACTTTCAACCACCAATGTTATGTCATAAGTGCCTGGTGCGGAGTAGGTGATGGATGGATTTGTATCGTTGCTCAGACCTTCGCCAAGGTCCCAGTTCCAAGCAGTGATACTATCAGGCGCAGCAATTGTAGAGAAGTCTGAGAATTGCGTTAACGTTCCAAAACAGACTTCATCAGCTACAAAACTGACTTGAGGAGCTGGATTCACAAATACAGTCACGGTATCGGTATTCTCACATGATCCTAGATTTACTGTTACCACATATTCTGTGGTTTGGCTTGGGCTGGCGTATGGAGCGGCAGCATTTGGGTTGTTCAGTCCTGTTGATGGTGACCAACTGTACGCATCACCTCCTGTGGCATTTAGCTGCAAAGAGTCGAATTGGCAAATGGTGCCAGAAAGACCTGCGTCCACCGGTAGCGGCTCGATATATAAGGTGTCGGCCGATTGGTAAGTGAAAGTGCAACCATTATTGTCTTCTAGAATAAGAGTAGGGATAAAACTTCCTATTTGAGTGTACGTGTGTGTTGCGGTTTCACCGCTTCCGAGGAACCCATCTCCAAAATCCCATGTGTATGTGGTTACGTTTTCGGCAGTTGAT
>DMRV01000237.1 GCA_003456455.1 Flavobacteriales bacterium | reverse complement strand
GCATTATAGTAACCAAAAGTAACTATTAAAAGTAACTTTGGGTAACCAAATATCTAAAAACAAAATAAAATGGAAAACAAAGCTCGTACTTATAAGAAACTTGGCTACTGGACAATTACTGCATTACTAACAGCAATGCTCGCTTTTAGCGGAATTGGGGCTCTGCTTAAGTTTGATTTTTTGATTGAAGCCATGAGTAATCTTGGCTTCCCACTTAGCGTTATGAATATTCTTGGAACCGCATATGTTCTGGCAGCAGTTGCCATTGCAGCGCCTGGTTTTCCGAAGCTAAAAGAATGGGCACATGCTGGCGTTTTTTTCGCCATGTCGGGAGGATTAGCCTCTCATCTAATGAACGGGGATTCATTTGAAGAAACTGCTGGTTCACTCATCCTTATGTCACTTAATATTGGCTCATATCTTCTACGCCCAGATAACAGACGTTTTACAACCCTAAAGGGTAAGCTAGAAGGGAGTTACCCAAAGCTGCGCAAAGAGTCAGGCTTTCCGCTATCTCTTTTTCTTACCAATGGTTAGAAAAAGGATGTCGCTGCAAATACGTAGCATTCGCGAACTCTTATAGCAATCAATTATGAATGTTCGCATTCCATAATGCAGGACGCTGCAGCCTTACCAAAAGCATTCGTCACCCTGAACTCGTTTCAGGGTCTATATATGAATTGACAAGTCAGATGCTGAACCGACCTTGCGAACTCACGACCTATAGAAGTAAACAAGCCTCTGCTGAGCGAAGTCGAAGTATTCAGCATGACGGTTATGGGTAGTTGGGCGTTCCCCTAAAAAGGGGCAGGCTTTCCGCTGTCTCTTTTTCTTCCCGATGGTCAGAAAAAGGATGCCGCTGCAATCCTTAACGCGGGCTTCCGTCAATACGAGAAGTTGTAAGCCGTTTTTAACAATCCCCTTGTTTGAACGGGTACTTGTTTTATTTTCGCAAACGAAACATTAGAAAGTACCATGCTAAGCATAAAAGAAGCATCTTCAAAGTTAGACTTAACACCACAACAGGTTAGAAACCTCTGCCGAGATGGAAAGATTGTAGCTGAGAAGGTAGGAAGTACTTGGGTTATGTCCGAGGATGCTTTAACTAATTATTGTAGTTCAACAAGTGCCGGAGTTGCTGAAGATCAATTGTTCTATGGAATAGGGGAAGTGAAGCGAGAAGACAAGCCAATTGCGCTCAGTTTTTTTAGTGGAGCCATGGGAATGGACTTAGGTCTAGAAAAGGCGGGCTTTCAAACTTTGTTTGCAAGTGAAATTGACAACGCATGCCGCAAAACAATTGCTAAAAACAAGCCAGAGATTGCCTTAGTTGGAGATATGAGAGAGTTCAGTCCTGAGGCAGTTCGAGAGATTTCAGGACTCGGAGAGAAAGAGGAAATTGATTTGATAGTTGGTGGCCCACCATGTCAAGCATTCAGTACAGCTGGCAACAGAAAGGGGTTTGAAGATGACAGAGGAAATGTGTTTCTTTCCTTCGTTGACATGGTGATTGCACTTGCCCCGAAGTATGCAGTAATCGAGAATGTTAGAGGGTTGCTCTCTGCTCCATTAAAGCATCGGCCTCACATGATGAGAGGAGAAGAAAACGAACCATTGAGTGCAGAGGAACTACCTGGTGGCGCGTTAAATGAAATTATTACAAGGTTGGAGAGCGCTGGATATGCTGTGAACTTCAATCTTTATAATGCCGCCAATTTTGGAACTCCACAGAAAAGAGAGCGTGTAGTGATAATTTGTTCGCGAGATGGAAAGCGAGTACCTTATTTAGAACCTACTCACTCAGAAGATGGAAGCTTTGGTTTGAAAAGATGGATGACATTTAAGCAAGCTGTCAAAGACCTCAACACAGATGAACAAGAATTCATCAAGTTTCCAGAAAAAAGATTGAAGTATTATCGCTTGCTTACTGCTGGTGAAAATTGGAAATCGCTTCCTGAAGAATTGCAAAAGGAGGCTATGGGTAAGTCCTTCTATTCCGGTGGAGGCAAGACGGGGTTTCTTAGAAGACTGGCTTGGAATAAACCGAGCCCAACTTTGGTAACTCATCCAGCAATGCCTGCGACAGATTTGGCGCATCCAGATGATAATCGTCCATTAAGCGTTGCGGAATACAAACGACTTCAACAGTTTCCTAACAAATGGGAAATAGAAGGAAGTTTGTTGGATAAATACAAGCAAATTGGTAATGCTGTGCCAGTTGGACTTGGGTATGCCATTGGTAAGCACTTATTGAAGCTTATGAACGGTGAGGAAATTCAAAATTTTGATGGCTTCAAATATTCACGATACAATCGAACCAGTGATAGAGAATGGAGAGATGAATTTGAAGGACTAATCCGCAAACACGAGAAGGAGTTCGTTACAATTTCGTAGCAGGAAGCTTAGCTTTTGGTGTTTCCTTTAGAATTGTATTCAAGCAATTTATTCCAATCAATATCTCCATTGCCGGTAAAAAAGTCATTAGCCAATTCTTTGGTGAAGAGGTTTATTTTTTGACTGTAAGCCTTTAAATACTCATCATTTTTTTCCTGTGCTAAATAACCAAGAGGCTGTACAATTTCTTTGTACAGTTGGTCATTACCAGAGATAAAACCCCAAAATACCTGTCCGCAATATTTATTATAATCTCCTTTTTCTTTGTAGTAGTTTTTAGGAGTTGTTCTACCATAGCAACAGCCGTTTACAGCTCGTACGTTTATTTTTGCCCCTGAAGTTCGCAGTACTTTTCTTGCAGAATTGAAATTATCAACCATCTTTTTTATCTGGCTATCATTTCCCCAGTCTGGACCGGATTTGATTGAAACAATGTATCTGATATCGTCTTTATTGAATTCAAGATCAACTCCAGGAATTCCAGACTTTTTACCATTGTAAACCTTGCCATTCACGTATATGGCAAGGCCTTCAAGCCAATTACCAAAAATGCCTTCTTCGCTAGAAGAGATATAGGCATCAACAATGGCTTGTATCAATTCTTGAGCTGTTAAAATATTTTTAGCCTTGAATAAATAGGGGTTTTTCCTCCGTAAAATCGTTTTCAGCTTCAGCTGACCTAACTTCTCCACGCGTTTAGCGTGAAAATCCCCGATGTTTTCTTCTACGTATTTTCTTACCTCATCTAAGTCTAACTTATCCATCACAATCAGTTTTTAGTTGATTCCCTTTTCGAAGAGTAAAGGTTTGCTCAAATACATAACAACGTTTTTCAAGTGTGAAAATAGGTTTTAGTTTGCACGTGTGTTCCTCCTTCGCGATGACGTTGGTTGGGTGATTCCGCGTTAGGGATTATAGCGGTTACCCCACAGCGCAGCGAGGAGTAAAAGCGGAAAGCCTGACCCGCCCAAATAGACTTCGGAAGTTTAGCGAATACACCGTGCGATAGCGTACCCTGAGGCACTCGAAGGGTACAGCGTTGGCCTTCTCTTTAGACTTCGAGAACCTCAGCCTACGTTCGCGGGTAACGCCCAAAATCTTCCGTGCTCAAATCCTTTGCTCTTGTTTCAGATGCTATAACGCATGGCTCCAAAGCCTTGTCTGGTGGGCGATACGGGCAATAGTCCTAAACAGCGGGGCGTTTAAGAGGCGTCAAGTTTACCCAAGTTTTACCCGTTCACTCAAACTACCCCGATATGGAATGTCTGGCTTATTTGCGTACATCTTTTAGTGCCGTTTTGCTAGTGCTTTCGGCTCTTTTTCTCGGCCCAGCTTACGCCCAAACCATAAGCATTGATGATGATGCTTTGCGCGATTACAACGCAGGTTTGGAGCATGTGCAGAAGAAGAAATATGCCGCGGCTCAACAGCGGTTTAATAAGGCGTTAGAAAATCCGCATTTGCTCTCTTCTATAGAGTTGGAGAATGCTGAATACTACAGCGCGCTGTGTGCCATGGAACTCTTTAACGACCATGGCGATAAGACGATGGAAACGTTTGTAAATGACCACCCAGAACATGCTAAGGTGCAGATGGCTTATTTCCATTTGGGGCGGTTTGCGCACACCAAGCGTAAGTTTAAGGAGGTGCTTAAATGGTTTGCCAAAGTGGAGGTTAAAAAGCTGACCAAAAAGGAGCGCAACGAGTTCCATTTTAAGAAAGGATACGCCCATTTTCAGGGCGAGGATTACGAAGAAACAAAAGAAGCATTTGCGTTGGTGGAGTACGATATTGAAAGTCCGTACTACGCACCCATTACGTATTACAGCGCCTACATCCAGTTTAAGGAGGGGTTGTATGATGAGGCTTACGAGGGCTTTTCGCTCTTGGAGGGCGATGAGACTTTCGGGAAGATTGTGCCGCTGTACATCTTGCAAATTTTGCAGGCGCAGGGCAAAGACGAAGAGGTTATCGAATACGGGGAGCGGCTCATGGGGAAGAACTTTTCTGGGCTTGCAAGTGGCAACTTGCATAAAATGATCGGGGAGGCTTATTACCAGATGGGCGAATTCTCCATGGCCGTACCGTATTTAGAAACCGCGCACACCAAACTCAATTGGGACCGCGAAGAGGTGTACCGATTGGCATTTGCGTGCTACAAAGCAGGAAAGTTTGAGCAAGCGGCCAGCTATTTTGAACAGACAGTAAAGGTGCAGGACGAGATGGCGCAATTGGCGTATTACCAAATGGCTGATTCGTACCTGAAAACGGGCGATAAGCATTCGGC
>DMRV01000353.1 GCA_003456455.1 Flavobacteriales bacterium | reverse complement strand
TACAATGCGAAACTGTGAATATTCAGAAATATGTGGAAGAAATGAAGGCCGTTCCAGACCCATCGTTCAAGAAAGCGGTAATTAGGGATATGGAGGAACGCATGAAACGGAATGTGCCTTCCTAAGCCGTCATATCAAGACTTAGCTGAAACCTTAAGCTTCATCTTGGTCGTCTGCCTGCTTTGCTAGTCGGTACATATAAGATTTGAAAATGTTGCGTTTTGCAAAACGCACTTGTTTATCTGAATTATGGAATTTCAGGAACACGTTTTTTGGCACTCCGAAGAACTCATAAGTATTTCCGTCTAAGAAGGATATTTCCAATAAAACTCCTTTGTGTACGTAATCGGCAATGCCAGCCTTAGTGGTCGTAAGCTCATAATCCGCTGCGTTAGCCACTTTCGTTTCGGGCGCAATGCTTATCAGAAACTTGTATCCGTCAATTATTTTTCTGCTCATAATCTCGGCTTCTTCTGCCTTTTCATCACCTTCTCTAAATTTATCTGGATGCCATTCCTTTACCAGATTACGGTAACTGGTCTTCAATTCTTTAAGGGTTGAGGTCTCTTCTGTTCCGAAAAGTTTTCTGTACTCGCCAATTCGCTTCATTTCTCCGTTTTTTTAGGGCGCGCGAAAGTACCTATTGATTATTAGTGTTTCAGTTAGGAGAAATGCTGTTCAAGTTTCTAATTACTCTCAATCAAATAGTCTCGAGTTGGTTTCTGCGTCATTCGAATGCATCTTTTACGACATAAACCGATTCGGAATATGCATATTATTGTATTGCATTAAATCAAACCTATGAAATCTATACTAGTAATTGCTTTGACGCTTTTTGCGTTTGACGTTTGGGCATCCAATGATGTCCATGGTCATAAAGACCAAAATGAAATACGCCTGATAAAGGATAACAAACGAACGCTCAATGTCGAATATCAATACCAATTGCGAAATCAACCAAACTGGCAAAATTTCCTTGTGGATAATGGAACATGGTACGTGCATTTTAATGAAGCGAATGGAAAACCGCATAAAGCGTTCGGTAGCCCAATAACTGTTCCCGGTTCAAACGCTGTTGAGCGTGCTGAATACTTTGCAGAGCATCATCTTCAAGGCTTTGGTATTCCAATAGATCAATTGGAATTGGTTAGTGTGACTAAGAACAAACATGCTGAGCACGTATTTTTCGGTCAAACACACGAAGGAAAAAAGGTGTTGAATGCTAAATTATCAGTTCGATTTAATACAGAAGGGAAGGTAGTTTCATTCTCTACTGATGTGTTTAAGAGCATTTCTTTTGATGATGCAATTTTGAATGCTTCTGAGGCTGCTTCCGCTGCAATGGCTGGCATTACCGAAACGGTTGTTAATGTAGAAGCAAATTCTGAATTGATGATTCTTCCTATTCCGGAATATGTGCGTAAAAGAACCGTGTTTAAATCGGTTTACGAAATCACTGTTTACACGATGGATGAGGATAATATTCCAGCTAACTACCTCACTTACGTTGATGCGGCTGATGGAACAATTTTAGAACGAACAAACTTAGTTTGTCACTCAGAAAACCAACCACCTGTATCGGATATTACGGTAACGGATGATTTAAGCTTAACGCAGCCTTATGACCCAGAAACTAATACCATTCTTCCGCACTTAGAAGTAACTCAAGGTGGTAATACGTTTTACACAGATGTTAACGGAAGCTTAACCGGTCTGGATGAAGTAAGTACTACTTTTTCGATGGAAGGTTTGTGGGCAAGAGTTGTGAGTAACGGAGTCACACCATCCTTCACTACAACGCTAACAAACGGAGTTAATGCTATCGATTGGGGAACCAATGCGAACTCAAGAGAATCATCCGCATTCTATCACGTGAATGTTGTTCACGATTACATGAAAACGAAATTCCCAAGTTTCACGAACATGGATAACGCGCTTACCACTAATGTTGATGTAAGTGGAAGCTGTAACGCGTTTTACAATGGAACTTCCATTAACTTCTATCTAGCTGGTTCAGGTTGTACTTCTTATGCTCTGGTAGCTGATGTCGTTTATCACGAATATGGTCATGGAATAAATGACAAGTACTACCAGTCTCAGGGCGGTTTTTTTCAGAATGGAGCAATGGGTGAGGGGTATGCTGATATATGGGCAATGGGTATTACTAACAATCCAGTTCTTGGCGAAGGAAACAGCCAAAGTATCCCTACAGATTTTATCAGACGATATGATATAGATCCAAAGATTTATCCGCAGGATGTAATTGGTGAAGTGCATTCAGATGGTGAAATCATTGCAGGAGCATGGTGGGAGCTTGGACAAAACTTTGGAGACCTGCAGCAAATGATGGATTTGTTTTCTGCCACTTTTGATGCCACAATTACTGGTGCAAATGGAAATGAAGGAGAGGTTTATGTTGATATTTTGGTAGAAGCATTGATGGTAGATGATTCGCCAGCAAATGGAGGTGATGGAGATATCACCAACGGAACGCCAAATGATCTTGATATTATTGATGCTTTCGATAAGCATGGAATTACCTTGCTTTCAAATGCAGATCTAGATCACACACCAATTGAGGCTCACGATAATCAGGATATTGAGATTGACTTAACTGTTTTAAACGATTTTCCATGGGCGCTGAATGATGCACGAATCTCGTACAGAATTAATAACAGCTCCATTTGGACAAACGTGAGCTTGCCAAACATTGGTGGAAATGTTTATTCCGGATTTATTCCAGCGCAAGCAGACGGAAACATTATTGCGTATTACGTGGCATTGGAGAACTTGAATGGTACGCTGGCAAATGTTCAGCCGGTAGCCGCTCATCTTCCAGCGCCAAATGTTCCAAACTATATTCTTGTTGGCTTTGATCAGAATAGAATCGAAGATTTCGATAATTTCCAAGATAACGGTTGGATTGAAGGTCTTCCTTCTGACAACAATTCAACTGGAACGTGGACGATTGACGCTCCAGTTGGTTCGTTTTCTGATGATGGCGTAATGGTTCAGACCGATGCTGATTACACTGCGGGCTCAGGTAACATTGCTTGCGCGATAACGGAAAATGCTAACAGCAGTACCGCGGCTTTGGGCGATAGCGATGTGGATGATGGCCATACCACATTGGTAACACCTGTATTTGATCTTTCTGAGTTTGATAATCCCGCTATTTCGTACTGGAGGTATTACACAAACAGCCCTCCGAGTGGCGCGAACCCAGGCGCAGATTGGTGGCAAGTTCTAGTAACGGATGATGAGATTGATTGGGTATTTGTAGAGAACACAAAGGTTTCTGACCCAAGCTTCAGACGAGTCGTATTCCGTGTTCAGGATTATGTTGATTTGACTGATAATGTTCGCATCAAATTCATTGCATCTGATAGCCTACGTCCTGGACAAAACTTGGATGGCGGTAGTTTAGTTGAGGGAGCAATGGATGATCTTCAGGTTTGGGAAATTGCGGGTGGTGCACAAAGTGGAATTGAAGACACGGAGATTGCTGAGTTAAGCATTTTTCCAAATCCAACAACAGGAAACGTCCGCGTAAACATGAATTTGGAAGCAGGTACAACGCTGCAAATGGAAGTGCTGAATTTGCTTGGAGCTGTTGTCTTTACTGAGAACTACGGAAACCTTCCGATTGGGAAGCAAAGTTTCGATTTTGACCTTGGCACAGTTGCAGATGGTATTTACCAAATGCGATTGCTTACAGATCAAGGTCAGGTAACTAGAAAGTTGGAGGTTATTAGATAGAACATAGTTTTCAAAATTGAAAAGCCGTCATGCGTGAAGCATGACGGCTTTTTTGTTGTCAGCCACAATTTGTTCTAGAAGTTTCCGATTGATTAAACGATTAGACACTTTCGCGGTTCTATTGTTGTTAGCATTGCGTTTATGGGGAAATGGATAGCCGTTTTAGTATTGATGTTTGCGGTAATTTTCGCTCATGCTCAACCGCGCGGAAACTTTACAAGTCAAGGCCGATACGAGATTAGTAAAGGGCGCTACGCCTCGGCAATCGAATTGCTAAATCGTTCTATTCAGCAAAACAAGTTTAACTCCGAGGCTTTTTTTCTACGCGGAATTTCTAAGTACGAACTAGAAGACTTTATTGGAGCCGAAAAGGATTTTGGGAAAGCCTTAGAACTGAACCCGAAAAACCACGAGGCATTTCTTTATCGTGGAGTTTGCCGAAGTCAGCAACTTAATTACAAAGCTGCGTTTGCAGATTTTAATCAGGCTATCAAACTCAATGATGATGATTGGCGAACATATTCTAATCGTTCGTTGGCAAGTCTTCAGTTAGACAGGTACGTGGATGTAATTTCTGATTGCAACAAGGTTATTAGCCTTAAAAAAGAAACGTCCCACACGTATTTGATAAGGGGTGAAGCCAAATCCGGCTTAGAAATGTACAATGTGGCTATTGAAGATTTTGAACGCGCCATGAAGCTAGATTCAACTTCAATGCGACCCGTGCTTCATCGCGGAATCGCTCTGTCAAGATTAGAAAGATATGAAGATGCAATTGCTGATTTTGAAAAAGCAATGGAGTTAGATGCTGAGAATAAACTACCCATTTTTCATCGCGCAGCAGCTTATTCAGAAATGGGAAAACAAAAGGAAGCGCTTAAAGATTTGAATGACGTATTGAATGTGTTTCCTGACAATGCCATTGTGTTGTTTAATCGCGCAATGATTCTAACCGAAATGAACAAGACTTCAGAAGCCCTGCTTGATTATAACCGAGTGGTTAAACTCAACCCAAACAATATTCTAGGGTTCTACAATCGGGCAAACATGCTGTATAACAAGAAAGACTATGGTGCTGCTTTAGATGATTACAATAAGGCAATAGAACTCTTTCCAGAGTTTATTGAAGCACATGAAAATAGGGCCAAGGTGTACGGTTTTCTTAAAGACCAGCGGGCTTATGAAGCCGCTATGATAGAACTGAATGGAATTAAACAAATGCTTTCCATGTCTGACGAGGATGTAAAGTTTGAGCAGAACATTAGACTTCTGAAACTAACGGAACTCAAAGGAGAATTTGAACCTGTTCAGCAGGAAATTGGCAAGATTCAACACCAGAAAGTTGACGTGCGCTTGTTGCCGTTTTATCGTATTTCGGCTTTCCCAGAAACGGATAGGAATATTTCGGTTTATGACGGATTTAACAAGCCGTTTTACAATATGGGCGTTATCGCATTTATTACCGAAAAGGAGGAACGGAATAAAACTGCAGATGAGTTGCTAAGAACGCTATTGCAACACCCAACTACTGAGCCTTCCCGGCTAATCCGCCTTGCTTCGCTGTATGCGATTGATGATGATTACGAATCTGCACAGGCGAAACTCAATATCTGCCTTAGTTCAGATGATAAACAAGCCGGCTGCTATTTTGCAAGAGCAGCCTTGGCGCAGGCAGAAGTAGAATATCATCAAGATAAATTTGAAGTGCTGACTGGTTCGTTAAATGTCGTGGACTCAGCCTATCAATCGCGAATGGAATCACTTTTGACGCGTGCTGAAATGAACTACCGAAAAGTGATTGAATTAGACAAGGAAATGAGTTTTGCGCATTTCAATTTGGCACATGTACTGGTAAGCGCAGAACGGTATGAAGAAGCGGAAACCGAATTTGGTTTGGCTGCATCTGCAAATGGCAATTTTATAGAAGCGAACTATAACCGTGGGCTTATTCGCATTCTACTCGGGAAGATTTCTAAAGGCTGCGAAGATTTAAGTCTTGCTGGAGAGCTTGGGCTTACCGATTCTTACAATATCATTAAGCGATACTGCGAGTAGCAAAATAGATAGTTAGAGTTTAGTTGATTAGGGAATTAGACACTGTTTCTAATACCTGCATTTCCTATTTAACTAATGCTCTATTTGAAAAATGGCACACCGTTTGGTTTAGGGTAACCACACCAAAACACCAACGTCATGAAAAGCTTATTCAAAATCGCAAGTGTAGCTGTCGGATTCGCAACGTTATTAGCAAGTTGTACATTCATTGTAGACCCTGTTCAAGGACCAGATGGTCGCCCGGGCGATGCGTTCTTCGGTATTGATTATGATTATGCCATGCCTTACAGTTACTGGGACAACAACAACAATATTCCAAACAACCCAGTTCTTGGTTCATTCTACCCAACAAGCACAGGAGTTTATGAATTCGAGTATTTCATTAATCCATATGAGTACTGGTACGGTACTTACCGCATTTTTAGAAACGCGGGTGGGCCAGGCGGTGCTAACGGACAAATTGGTCTACCTGGGTTGGATACGTACTTGATGCTTATATGTAATCCTGATGGTTTTTATGAAGAGCGAGGAAACTACAAGCGAACCGCAGAAATTGGCGAAACCATTGTGATTGAAGAAATGGTTGGCAACAACAAGATTCATATCGAATTGACCAAAACCACAACAAATATTCGTCCTACGGTTAATGAACCAAAGTATTTAAACCTTCAGTTCTAAAACTGTCGATATATATGTTGAAAAGCTCCTCTAACCTTAACATTAGAGGAGCTTTTTCTTTGGGTTCTCTCGAACTACTGGTTACCTTTGAGGTATGGCAGGAAAACGTCTTTTTGTAACTACACGGAATGAATCGCCTAAGATGTTTGAGAACAAGTTTCTCGATTTCTTTTCACGTATTCATTTCTTGTCGGTCCCAATTCTGTTTGTTCCAATAACAAGCTATTTCGTGTATCAAGCAGCTTTTACTTTTGGTGTGGAATGGCTTACG
>DMRV01000227.1 GCA_003456455.1 Flavobacteriales bacterium | reverse complement strand
GTGGTTACGTTTTCGGCAGTTGATGTGAACGTAATATCGTAAGGCGGACATCCCACGGAGTCAGGGAAAAAGCTAAAATCTCCAGCAGGACCAGAAAGTTGAATTAAATCAGGTGCAAAGATTGTGTCAACACAGCCGTTGGCGTTTGTTACCACTAAAAAGACAGAGAAAATTCCTGATTCCGTGTAAATATGAGACGGGTTTTGAAGACTTGACGAACTTCCGTTACCGAAATCCCAAAACCACGAAACAGCATCTGTAGAACTTAAATCAGTAAATGAAACGAGTAGAGGCGGGCAGAAGGCAAACGTTGGGAAAGCTGAAAAATCCGCCTCTGGATGCTGAATGTCGATAAGCGCAATTTCGGTAATCGAGCTATCGCAGCCGTTGGCATTAAAAGCGGTTAGTGTAATGCTATAGGTTCCTTCTACGGAATAACTGTAAACGGGATTCTCATCGGTAGATGTTCCACCATCTCCAAAATTCCACTGATAGCTTACCGCGTTTCCTGTAGAGTTATTCGTAAACGTGAAAACATCCCCTATGCAGCCTAGTGTTTCGTCTACCGTAAAGACTGGTTCAGGGTACGGTATGTAAATAACAGCATCTGGTTGTTCAATAGTGTTTGTGCAACCGCCAATATCTGTTATGGTAAGTGATACGGTATACGTTCCGGCATTCTGATACACGTGTAATGGGTTTTCATCGGTAGATGTATTTCCATCACCAAAATCCCACAGCCACGAAGCAACCGTTCCTACAGGGGTTGTTAAATCTTGAAACTGAACCGATAATGTTTCGCAACCAAACGTGGTGTCAATTCCAAAATTGACTACTGAACCAGTTACGGTAACCAAGTCAGGTTCAACAATTGTATCTGTACAACCATTAACATCCGTAGCAACTTGGGTAACTGAATATGTGCCGATATCAGTATACGTGTAGTCAGGATTTTGGGCATTTGAAACATCTCCAGACCCGAAAAGCCATTCCCACGAAATAGCGTCAACACTTTCATCTGTAAACTCTACGGTAAGAGGTCCGCAATCTTCTGTGTTGAAGGAGCTAAACCCAGCCTGAAGCATGGTTACGTTTATCGTGTCTCCAGCCGTATCTACACAACCCGAAGTGTCGTTTGCGGTAGTTACGCGCACCACGTATTCTCCCGGATTTGGAATGTTCAGAACAAGCGGCTCATCTGTACTTGTACTTCCATCAGGTAATATCCAATTCCAAGACGTGAAACCGTAAGATTCGTTGCTAAACGTGAAGATGTTTGGTTGCAGACAGTCGAACGTATATTCCAAGTCGGCAATGGGCGGACTTACATAAATCATGTCCTCAACAATCAGCGTGTCGGAACAACCATTGTTAAGCGTAATGAGTATTATGGTGAAAGAGCCAGTATCTGCATATTCATGCGTTGGATTCTGTTCGGTTGAAAACTGCTCGTCTCCAAAATCCCAAAACCAATCCGTAGCGTTTTCAGATAGGTCGGTAAAGTCTAGTTCTCCAGGACAAATTACAGTGTCGTTGTCTACAAAGTTTGCAACTGGCGGTGTGTAAACAAAAATGTAATTTGAACGTGTTAGCGTATCAGTGCAACCAAGGTCGTTTGTGATAACGAGACTTACGTCATAAATTCCGGTATCAAGATAGGTGTAAGTTGGGTTTTGAAGAGAAGATGTTCCGCCATCGCCAAAATCCCATTCGTAATTGCTGATGGTTGTTCCCGAAACACTCGAATCGGTAAAATTCACTTCCAGCGGCTGACAAAAACCAAACGCATCAGGAAGAAATCCTGCCCGTGTTTCTGCAATATTGATGTAGTCTGTAATGGTTTGTGTACTGCTACATCCATTCGCATTTGTGGCGGTTAGGCTTACAGTGTAAACACCATTGCTGTTGTACGTATTGGACGGGTTTTCATCTGTGGAGGTGTTACCGTCTCCAAAATCCCATTGATATGCTAATCCGCCACCAATAGAACCGTTTGAGAACTGAACAGGAAACGGTGTTTCACAGCCTGAAACCGTATCGGCTGTAAAAGACACAAACGGAATTTCTCCTACGGTGATATAAGCTGTTTTAGTCTCCGTTCCTTGGCACGATGCGCTGTAAGTTGCGGTTAGCGAAACCTCATAATTACCAGGGGTTGTGTACAGATGTGTTGGAAATTGGTCTGTGGATGTATTTCCATCACCAAAATCCCATTCCCAACTTGTAGGGGTTGGATTTGATAGGTCAACGAGTGAAACGTTCTCTCCTAAACAGACGGTGGTGCTGTTTGCGGTAAAGTCGATGGTTACGTTATCTACTATTTCGATGTATTCTACTTCGGCTTGCGTATCGGTGCAGCCAAACTCATCCGTTACAGTCAAGCTTACGTCAAAATTCCCTGCGGCCAGATACGTATTGTCGGGTTCAAGGTCTGTTGATGTGTTTCCATCGCCAAAATCCCATTCATAGGTTAATATGCCAGTTCCTCCTGATGAAGAGTTTGTAAAAGAGACATCGGAAGGAGGGAGACAACTTATTGTTGGATCTCCTACAAATTCTGCCGTTGGCCGATTGTTGTTAGACTCAATCATATCGTTAAACGACTGATTGGATGTGCAACCGTTTGCATCGGTCAAAATCAAGGTAATATCGAACGTGCCTGGAGTTGTGTAAGTGTGACTTGGATTCTGGTCGGTAGAAGTTCCGCCATCGCCAAAATCCCACGACCATGTTGCAATTGGAGAATCGCCTACAACCGAAAGGTCCGTAAAATCAATAGCAAAGGGAAAGCAGCCAATATTCTGAGAAGGCGCCAAATCTGGAACAGGCGGTGTGAAAACCGTGATGTAACCTGTTTTGGTTTCGGTGTCCGTTCCGCCAGAACCAGTAGCAGTAAGTGTAATCGTGTAGGTTCCCGGTGTGATGTAACTGGCGGATGGATTTTCCGAAACAGATGTGTTTCCATTTCCTAAATTCCAGGAATAGCTTAAACCTGTTCCTGTTGAGAGATTGGAAAAATTGACAATCAACGGACTACATCCAGAAGCGGTGTTGGACGTAAAATCTGCGGTAACTTGTGCAGACGCCCATTCACTGATTAAAAGCAAGGAGGCTAACAATAAAAATTGACTAAGATTCCGAAGGTTTTCTATCATTCTATACATCTAGTGCGTGTGGCTACGAAAATGTGCCGTGAAAGTTCCGTTAAAAATTGAATTTGGTGTTGTGGTCAACCAAACATCATCGATGAACTACATTTGCATGAAAGACAGACTGTTTTTAATGAGGTTGTTTAACATTCGACAAACGTTGCTTTTTTTCGGACTTATGGCTCTTTCCACAGCTGCCAATGCACAGTTGGTTGATGAGATATTGGGTCAAAAACGCAGCTTGGTTTCCGTTATCATGCGTCAGAATAGAATTGTTGATTATAAACTGGAGCGTGTAGTTCACGCTACTGGCGATGGAATCCATCAAACCGTTTTTTACGAAAACGATACGTGCAACAAGTTTTACTGGGCTGTCCCTACAGAAGCAATTTCTGACTTTACGGCTAAACTTACTTATGCAGGATATAAACCTACTGATGAAAATGGATTCGTGAAAGATAGTTTGGAGCTGGTTGTACGGCCACTTGATTCTGGAACTGCAACACTTTACATTGCCGTACTGAGTAAAGGGATGAAAGAAATGCAAGCCCTAGCGCAAAACCAGAAAAGAAAAAAACAACAGAACCAAAGACAAAAGAGCAGCGTGCCATCGCAGTTAGAGTTGGAGGCTATGCCACTTTTGCAACAAGCCATTTTGGCTCAGGAAGCTGATACTACCCCAAAACCGCCAAAGAATCCGCAACGGCATTGGGTTGGGAAAAGGGACGGTAAAACCAGTTTTCTAGGCTGGGATAAATAGGTAAACATTCTTACTGACGTATTGGTAAATTCGCGCCCCAAATGCAAATGCATCAGCACATAGCGCATCCCGTTTTCAAGCTTATTTCTGAAGCCGCCAAAGGACTCAACGTAGAAGCGTATGTGATTGGTGGTTACGTACGTGATTGCATGCTTAAACGTGAGACGAAGGACATTGATGTTGTCTCAACTGGAAAAGGAATTGAATTAGCACGAGCCGTTGCTTCAAAACTTGGAGATTCTAAAATCAGTGTGTTTAAGCGTTTTGGTACCGCTATGATTAATCACAAGGATTTAGAGTTAGAATTTGTGGGGGCTCGCAAAGAGTCATATTCAGAAGATTCTCGCAAACCTGCGGTTGAGGATGGCACCATCAAGGATGATCAGGACAGGCGGGATTTCACGATCAATGCGATGGCGATTAGCCTGAATGATGAAACTTGGGGTGATTTAGTAGATCCATTCAATGGCGTGGAGGACTTGAAAAAAGGTATTCTGAGAACCCCATTAGAGCCAGCCAAAACCTACAGCGATGATCCGTTGCGCATGATGCGAGCTATTCGCTTCGCAACACAGCTTGATTTTCAAATTGAGGATGAATCTTTTCAAGCTATTTATGAAAACAGAGAACGGATTTCTATAGTT
>DMRV01000291.1 GCA_003456455.1 Flavobacteriales bacterium | reverse complement strand
GCAGCATTAGCACTTCCCATTCCAAAATTGATAATGGTCATATCATTAGCGGTGGCAGATGGCATCGTATTGCCTTTGCCGTTCACCTCCACCCCATTCATCTCAGCAAACTTCTCCACGTAATTCTGGAAATTGGTGAGAAGTATGTACTTCCCAAAATCTTTCAGCTCCACACCAGTATAGCGCGGTAGCCAATTCTGTACTATTTCTTCCTTATTCTTCATCTGGCTGTGAAGTTACGGAATGCACTTCGACCGATTATTCAAATTGGCTAAAAACAAAAAAAGCCCGTTACGCATTGCGCAACGAGCTTTCCGTTTACTGTAAACGTTGAGGTAAATTATACCACTTTTACGTTTGCAGCGCTTAGTCCTTTAGGCGTTTCTTCTACATCGTAGCTTACTTTGTCGCCGTCTCTAATCTCGTCAATGCAACCATTGGCGTGAACAAAAACATCTTTGCTTCCTTCGTCAGGAGTTATGAATCCAAATCCTTTGGTCTCATTGAAAAATTTTACTGTACCGTTACTCATCATTATATAGTTATATGAGCTCGCAATGTACGCTTTATTAATTAAATAATGTATCCAGCACAAATTCGGTTCATTATATTCGGCAAATGCTTGTTAAACTGAATTTACCGATGCACCCGCAGCGCCTAAAACAGGATAATGGCAAGCAACTCATCTTCTGTTGGGTGCGCAAGAAGTTTCTAATCCTTACGCCTGAAGAGTGGGTACGGCAAAACCTTATTTCGTCCCTCCAATATGAGCTTTCCTATCCGCTTTCGCTGATGAAGATTGAGCGCCAAGTAAAAGGTGGAGCGCGTAACAAACGTGCCGATCTTATTATCTGTAATACGCAAGGAGAGGCGCAAGTACTTATTGAGTGTAAAGCCCCTAACGAGAAACTGAACAAAGAGACTTTTTTTCAAGTTGGTAGATACAACCGATACATTAATGCTCCGTTACTAGTCATAAGCAATGGTCTCGAACATTTCTGTTGTGAACTAACAGATAAAAATGATTTTCGATTCTTGGAAGCTATTCCAGCATACATTAAGTAATTTCATTAGTATGAAACAGCTATCTTTTCTTCTCTTATTCCTTATTCCACTCTCGATTACAGCGCAAAAAAAAGATGTAACACTTGCCGCCCTCCAAAATGGCGATCAATACCTAAAAGGTGTGGTCAATCTAAAAGTGAAATCGGAGTTCCGTAGTTCATGTGATAATAATGCTATTGAAATTCCACAGCTGATTGCTCAGTTCGGGTCTTTAAATTTCATAACATTGGAAAAGAAATTTCCTCGAACGCAGCCGCCCAAAACAGAATTCAACGAGCATGGGCAGAAATTAGCAGACCTTTCGCTTATCTACAAACTCACTGTTCCCAACGGAACAAACATACTAGCGGCAACAAAAGAGCTTTCTGAACTGCCATGGGTAGAATATGCCGAGCCATCTTTCGTCAGCTTTACCCATTACGTGCCTAATGATGAAAGGCTAAACGCTATCTCGCCCTATCATTATGATAATATCAACGCGTATGAAGCGTGGGACATTACCCTAGGAGATACAAACGTGGTAATTGGCATTACTGAAACTGCTATTTACACTCCTCACCCAGATTTTGCGGGAAACATCAAGTACAATTATGACGACCCCATCGGAAATGGTGATGATGATTTAGATACGTACGCAGACAACTTTGCTGGTTGGGACATGGCCGAAAACGACAACAATTTGTTTAGAAATGGAGAAATACACGGAGATGCAGTTACCGGAATCTCTTCCGCTACTGCTGATAATAATTTGGGATATGCCGGTATCGGGTTTAAATGCAAGTTTATACCTGTTAAAGTAGCAGGCAGCACGTCCACAATTACCCATGGTTACGAAGGCATTGAATATTGCGTAGAACAGGGAGCATCTATTGTTAATTGCTCTTGGGGTAACAAAACATTTAGTCAAGTAGCGCAGGATGTAATAACCTGGGCAGCGGTAAATAACGATGTTGTAATGGTAGCATCTGCAGGCAACGAAGATTCGGAAGACCTTTACTATCCAGCCTCCTACGAACACGTATTAAGCGTTACAGGAGTTACCGCCACCGATATATTTGAGCAAGGCTCAAATACCTTTTCAAGAAACGATTCGGTAGATGTAAGTGCACCGGGTATTAACATTTACACCACAGCTTTCTTTAATGGAAGCGCTTTGTATGCTCCACCCCAAGGAGGAACTTCTATGGCCGCGCCAATTGTTTCGGGTGTTGCAGCATTAGTGCGTTCGCAGTTCCCTTGTTTGAATGCTGCAGAAGTAGTGGCCAAGATTAAAGCATCTGCAGACCCAATTGACGGATTAGCGCAAAACGCCCCCTACGCTGGGCTCATTGGAACAGGTCGCGTAAACGCAGAAGCTGCTGTAACTGGCGCTCCGTGTACGCCACTTGGCATAAGAGAAAGTTCTTCTTCAGCTTCGCTGGATGTGTACCCTAATCCGGCTTCATCAGTAGTCAATCTGCGGATGTCAATAGCCGCTAACTGGACCATTTTAATCCTTGATACCCAAGGGAGATTGGTGATGAGCAAAACCACTACCACCGACCGTACCGTTATAGATGGTCTTGCAACCGGAATGTACGTGGCCAAGGTTTATTCTAATAAGCATACCTTCTTTAAGAAGTTTTCCGTCACTACAAATTAAGCCAAAACAAAAGTCCCGTTCCGAATTATCGGAACGGGACTTTCAATATCCAGACCCTCAAGGGGTCTACACCTTAAAGGTCTTTACATTTTTCAATCGATATACAATTGGTATGGCATTCTAGCCTGAACACCTTGCATTTGCATCAACTCTTCCACATCCTTTACATATTTATAATAGGCTCCAAGTCTGTGCTTTAGAAAAACTTCTTCGCCTTGTCCAGAAATCTCCTGAATCATCTGCTCAATAGGGTCTTTCTGCGCTGGATATTCAACAACTCTGTAGTTTTCAACTTTAGCCATGTTAGCCGCAATCTCAACGGCATCGTCAATACCTCCTAATAGGTCAACAAGACCAATTTCCAATGCGTCTTCTCCAGACCAAACACGTCCTTGACCAATAGAGTCAACTTGAGCAGTAGTCATACCACGTCCTTGTCCTACTTTAGTAATGAAATCTTCGTAAATCTCATTCACACCATTCTGAATGATGTCTCTTTCAAGCGGTGTAAGTGCACGCAATGGTGTTCCCAAATCCGCAAATCGGTTTGTTTTTACCGTATCTATCATAATGCCCAACTTATTGTTAATCATCTTCTGTGCATTCCATAAAACTCCAAAAACACCGATAGAACCAGTAATGGTATTTGGCTGCGCCAAGATGGTATCTGCAGCACAAGCAATGTAATAACCACCAGAAGCAGCCACATCTCCCATGGAAACTACAACTGGCTTTGCTTCTCTTGCCAAAACAACTTCTCTCCAAATAACATCAGAAGCCAAAGCGCTTCCTCCTGGGCTGTTAACTCTCAAAACAATTGCTTTGATTTTATCATCAAGCCTTGCTTTTCTAATCTCAGCAGAAATTTTCTCAGAACCAATGGTCTCATCATCTCCTTGTCCGCCTTCAATACTACCTACAGCATAAACAACGGCAATCTTCTCCTTTTTGGTTACTTCTTCATCATCTCCTTTCGCTTTAGGAGCGTCTTTGTACTTAGCCAAACCAATAAAGTTGATTTTTTCGTCTTCCTTCTCAATCTCCAATTTAGCTTTTAGCCTAGCAGTTACTTCATCCTTGTAAAGAAGTTCATCAACTAAGCCGTTTTCCAATGCATCTTTTCCATTTTGAATGGTTGCATTCTGAGCAAAACCGTCCAATTCCCCAACAGTTTTCCCTCTTCCTTCAGAAATTCCACGTAGCATCTTGTTCCACAAGTCGCTCATGTAAGTCATAGTCTGCATACGGTTTGCCTCACTCATTTTATCTAAAATAAGTGGCTCTACCGCGCTCTTAAATTTCCCGTAACGGATAATTTGTGGCTCTACTTCAAGCTTTTCAAACATTCCTTTAAGAAACATCATCTGAGAACCCAAACCTTTCCACTCTACCATTCCCTGCGGATTCAACCACAGCTCGTCAGAAACAGAAGCTAGGTAATATGCTTTCTGAGAATAGATTTCTGAGTAAGAAACAATCCACTTTCCGCTTTCTTTAAACTCAATAAGTGCGTTACGAATCTCTTCAACAGTAGCCATTCCAGCTGGAACGCTCTGCATATCAAAGTAAATACCTTTGATTTTATCATCCTTAGCAGCGTTCTTTAAGCTAGCAAGAATGTCGTTTAGCCCAACAGAAGGTTTAGACTTAAAAGTTGCCGGGTCAAAATTCCCGAAAGGGCTATTCACACCTCTTTCTTTAATCTCATAGTTTAGTTTTATATGCAGCACCGATTTGTCTTTCACCGTTACAGACTGCTTGTCTCCCATTGATGCTCCGATTCCGCCTAGAATGGCAAATAATAGAAAGATGCCAAACACCAAACCTAAAGCGCTGGCAAACATGAATTTGAAAAATTGTTTCATTTGGATGTTTATTTATTTTAAGCTGCAAAGGTAATAACCGAATTATATCGTTGTCATTGGGCTTGTTATCAATTGTTAAGCCCTTACCGAAACAAACTATTTAAGAACGGAGCAACGGCTATATTTGCGCCAATGCCAAACGTGTCTAATAAATATGTCCTGCTAACTGGTTCTGACCTTGGCAATAGAGAAGGCAATTTGGAGTTGGCACTAGAGCTAATCAGTAAACGTATAGGAGATGTCCTTCAAATGTCAGACGTAATGGAATCCGAACCTTGGGGTTTCGAATCTGATACGCAGTTTCTAAACCAAGCAATCCTTGTACAAACAGTTCTACAGCCTCAAACTCTGCTTCAAGAAATACTCAAGATTGAACAAGAGATTGGTCGTGTTCGTAAAGAGACACAATGGGTTTCTAGAATTATAGACATTGATATCCTCTGT
>DMRV01000117.1 GCA_003456455.1 Flavobacteriales bacterium | reverse complement strand
CGTGAATTCGGTTCGAGAACTCTTCCCAGGAAGGAAAGTTAAAGGCATTTTTCAGCCGCATCTGTTCAGCAGAACAAAGGATCACATGGCAGAATTTGCCCAAACCTTGAGCACCCTAGACGAGGTGACCCTGCTCGAAATTTATCCCGCGAGAGAAGAACCGATTGATGGAATTACTTCTTCAGCATTGCTTGAGAAGATTTCTGCCGAAAAAAAGAATCTGCAAACCAAAGCGGCTGTATTGGACTCCATCACGCGCTCAAATATTGATGTGCTTTTGACAATGGGCGCTGGCGACATTGACCAGCTTGTTTCACCAATTAAAGCGAAACTGCTGTCATGATCAAGAAGGTTCTGAACATATCAGTTTTGGTCTTGGCGGTACTTGGCTTGCTTGTCTCACTTGCTTTCAGCGCTCGCGAATCGGACAAAATCCCCTGCTCTAGTATCAATATTCAGGTAGACAATAACAGCGGTAACTTCTTCGTGACGGACGATGATGTGCGCGACATGATTTTCAGCAAAGGCGATAGTCTTATTGGCTCGCCAATTACATCCATTCCAATTGCTGTTTATGAGCGACATATAGCCGCGAATCCATCGGTAAAGCGTGCAGAAGTTTACACCAAGCACAATGGCGTGTTTGCCGTGAAGGTTTATCAGCGCGAACCAATTCTTCGCGTATTCAACTCAGATGGAGAGAGTTACTACCTAGACAAGGAAGGTTCTGTAATGCCAACGAGTGACAACTACACTGCTAGGGTGCCTGTCGCAAGCGGATTCATTATGGAGAAGCAATACGAAATGCAACGCCATAACGTGGTGGAAATGAGCGATAGTCTGAAGGAGCTTTCGTGCTTAGACGACCTTTTTAAACTCGCCACATTCATCCGAAATGATGAATTCTGGAAAGCACAGATTCAGCAAATACGTGTCGAGTCAAACGGAGAATTGACATTGATTCCGACCGTTGGCGACCACCACATTCTCCTTGGCAGAACCGACAAAATGGAGCAAAAATTTAAAAAGCTACTTCTCTTTTACAAGAAGGGGCTGAACACAACAGGCTGGGACCAATATTCCCGCATCAACCTTAAATACAAAGACCAGGTCATCTGTACCAAAAAGAACAGCTAATGGAAAATTCAGACATCGTAGTAGGACTAGACATCGGGACAACCAAAATCGCTTGCATTGTTGGACGAAGAGATGAACATGGTAAGATTGAAATTCTTGGTATCGGGAAATCAGAATCGCTAGGTGTAAGCCGTGGCGTGGTTGCCAATATTGACAAGACGGTTCAGTCTATTCAAGCAGCTGTTGAAGAAGCCCAGAACAAGACTGGAGTTGAGATTAAATATGTGAATGTTGGTATTGCCGGTCAGCACATTAAGTCATTGCAGCATCGAGGTATTTACACGCGTGATTCACTGGAAACAGAAATCAGCAAAGAGGATGTCCGCAACCTCATTCGCGACATGTATAAGTTGCAGATGCTTCCTGGCGAAGAGATTATTCACGTACTTCCGCAGGAATATATTGTAGACAACGAGCAGGGAATTAAAGATCCCGTGGGAATGAGCGGTATTCGGTTAGAAGCCAATTTCCACATCATCACAGGGCAAGTTGCTGCAGCCAAAAACATTCACCGTTGTGCGTACAAAGCTGGGCTTTCAGTTACTGAGTTGATTTTGGAGCCATTGGCATCATCTGCCGCTGTGCTAAACGATGAAGAAATGGAAGCTGGTGTTGCATTGGTTGACATAGGTGGTGGAACAACAGACATTGCCATTTTTCAAGACAATATTATCCGTCATACGGCCGTAATTCCATTCGGTGGAAATATCATTTCGGAAGACATTAAGGAAGGTTGTACCATCATCAAACACCAAGCAGAATTATTGAAGGTTAAGTTTGGATCGGCACTATCTACCGAAGCAAAGGACAATGAGATTGTGTCTATTCCAGGACTACGTGGACGTGAGCCGAGAGAAATAAGCCTAAAGAATCTGGCGAGCATTATTCAAGCTCGAATGGAAGAAATTATTGAGCACGTCTACTACGAAATCAAAAACTCTGGTTACGAGAAAAAACTCATTGGAGGAATCGTAGTTACGGGTGGTGGTTCAAGACTAAAACATCTTCCGCAATTGATGGAATATGTAACGGGAATGGACGTACGCGTTGGCTTCCCTAACGAGCATTTAGCAGCTGGAAACCCAGAAGATGTGACAAGTCCAATCTTCTCAACTGGTGTTGGCCTTGTAATGAAAGGACTTGAGTTCAGAGATGAATTGGCTACACGCGGACTTACCGTTGACGATTGGGCAGAAGGCCGAGAAGGTACACCTATTGTCAAAAAACAAGAACCCGCTCAGGAAGAGGAAGAAGCTATTTCGGAAGCAGAAGAAGTAGCGCGCGAAGTGGCGGAAGAAAAAAGTGGAAACAGTCCGTTTGCTGGTCTCAGAAACTTCGGAAAGAAGATTGAGAAATGGATGAACGAAGGAATTGATTAAACAGAATACAACAAACCCAAATAATAAACACTAACCATAAATCGGAGGAAACATGGCTAAGGAAATGATGAATTTCAATCTCCCCAAAGAGGAGAGCTCCATCATCAAGGTGATCGGAGTAGGTGGAGGCGGCTCAAATGCTGTCAACCACATGTACAAACAAGGCATTCGAGGTGTAGACTTCGTTGTCTGTAATACGGACCAGCAAGCATTGGACATGAGTCCTGTGCCCAAGAAAATTGCGCTGGGATCGAGCCTAACCGAAGGTCGTGGTGCAGGCGCACAGGCCGAAGTAGGTCGTAATGCTGCCATAGAAAATCTTGACGACATCAAGGAAATCCTCGGTACGGACACCAAGATGGTTTTCATCACCGCAGGAATGGGTGGTGGAACCGGAACAGGTGCTGCTCCTGTAATTGCAGAAGCTGCTCGTGAGCAAGGAATCCTAACCGTTGGTATTGTTACCATTCCTTTCGGATTTGAAGGGAAGAAACGGAAACTACAGGCAAGCCTTGGTTTAGAGGAGCTGAAGAAACACGTAGATACCGTGCTTATCATTTCTAACGATAAGCTGCGAGAGATGTACGGAAACCTCAAACTAAGTGAGGCGTTTGGACAGGCCGATGATGTATTGAGCATTGCCGCAAAAGGCATTGCAGAAATCATCACCGTAGAAGGTTATGTAAACGTGGATTTTGAAGATGTTCGTACTGTAATGACCCAGTCGGGTGTGGCCATTATGGGATCAGCAACAACTTCGGGAGAAGACCGCGCCATTAAGGCAGTTGAGCAGGCATTGGCCTCTCCTCTACTTAACGACAACAACATTTTTGGAGCCAGCAACATCCTCCTTTACATCAGCTCTGGTAAAGAAGAAGTAACGATGGATGAAGTAGCTGAAATCACTGATTACATACAGGAAGAAGCTGGTATGGATGCCGATGTTATTTGGGGTAACGGCACCGATGAGGAGATGGGTGATAAATTAACCTTGACAATTATCGCAACTGGTTTTTCTGGAGACAAACTAGAGAAGGTAACAGGCCAGGAAAACGTAATTCGTCATACGTTAGATTCGCGTCCAACAAGAACTGAGACTCCCGTAGCCAAAACAGAAGAGAAACCCTCCATTCCTTCTGGTTTAACTACACGTCCAGTTTTGATGAGCGAGCGTTTGAACTCAACCGTTGAGCAGCCAAAAGCTGAGAACTTAAATACAACTCCTCAAAACACCCTTTATCCAGAACCAATCATCAAGCATTCATTGTTGGATGATGAGCCAGCGGAAGAAGAAAAACCTTCTGTGATGGCCTACAAAGTGGATGAGGCAGATGAAGAAATAAACGCTTTTATCCGTGAAGAAGCTCCTGAAATGACTGGTATTAAACCAGGCGAGGATTTCCCGCTTTATGAGGATGAAGACGAAAGCGAATTTGAAGTGACGGGAGAGCTGGAATCAGAGCTTACCGTTACTGCTGAATCTGAATTAGAAATCACGTCTGAAACGGAATTAGACGAGCTTCCAACGGCTGAAGAAAAAACCGAAGAAGAAACACCAGCGTTAATGCCGTTCAGCTTGTTTAGAGATAAGCCAGTAGAGGAAGTCACTAACGAAATTGTTGGTGAAGAGAAAGAAGACGATAATGTTGATGACAACATCGTCACAACAGAAACGCCAACCGAATTTGAATTTGAGGTAAAAAGAGAGCTTCCAAAAGCGGAAGACGAAGTGAAAACGTTTAGTCTTTATGACGATGAGCACACTTCTTCAGATAAGCCACAGTCGAGCAATCTTACCGAAGAGCCAAAGCTTATCACGCGTAGCGAGCCTATCGAAAATCGTGTAGACAACAGCATAGATACGGAAGAAATGCAACGTAAGCAGCTGGAGCGTTTAGAGCGCTTAAAAAACATGAACCAGCGCTTTCGTTCGCCAAACAACTTGGCCGAATTAGAGAATGTTCCTGCTTTCAAAAGACGTAATGTGAATTTGGATGACACGCCTCATTCTTCAGAAAGTTCAGTAACGCGTTTTGATGTACGCGATACAGACGAAACCGATGAGAACGGCAACAAACGTGGCGGATTGAGTGATGGCAACGAGTTCCTTCATCAATCGGTTGACTAAAACAGGCACGAACAATTCTGGATATGCAAAAGCCGATTCTGAACACGATGGTTCAGAATCGGCTTTTGTTTTTTAACTCACCCCCGTC
>DMRV01000310.1 GCA_003456455.1 Flavobacteriales bacterium | reverse complement strand
GCCATCGTAATGGGTAAACTCGCCCGACCGGAATAGCTTCATCCTGCGTCCCATCGTTCCTTGATCGAAATACGTGTTGAAATCAATCTTAAATTCCGTATTTGAATTTGGGAGAATCGGTTCATTCGGAATAATTCTCAAAATGGTGTTGTCAAGTTCTTGCTTTACTTCTTTTCCGTTCAGAGTTAGCGATAGGATCTCGGTCCCTTTCCCATCTTTTTCATATTTGCCAAAGCGATGTATTTGTCCTTGTCCAGCATCTAATTGGTCATGAAACGAACCTGGCTGGAACGCATTTTGGTAAAGATGAAAGAAAACTTCGTGAAGGGTATCTGGCGAATTGTTCCAATAACTCAACTCCATTTTTGCTGAGATGATGTCGGTTTTTTCGTCCACATTGGCTGCAATACGGTAATGCACGTCTTGCTGCCAGTAATCTGAAGCATGTTCACGGTTTTGCCAATACAATGGACTATCGGCTGAACGAAATGTGTTTGGCGAAGAAAGCGGGTTGTATTGAGCGGAAACAGTTCCAGCAAGTAACAGAGTTAGGATGGTAAAAAGTTGTTTCATGAATCTCCCCCTTTTTCAATTTCTTCTTCCAATGAAATTCCTAAGGAACGTTTTCCCAGTTCAATCTCACGCAGTTTGGCATCTTCAATACTCGCATTCAGTTCAAATCCTATCAATAGCGCCATTGAAATGAGCAGCATCCAAAACATCACGATTACGAGTGTTCCTATGGAGCCGTAAAGTTTATTGTAAGTGCCAAAATTGTCAACGAAGAATGTAAATCCAATGGAAGATACGATAACAAGAAATGTGGCAAGTGACGAACCCGCAGAAAAGAAACGCCATTTCGTCTGCTTGGCTGGTCCAAGAAAATACAAAACTGAGATTGCGAAAAACAGTAAAGCGACAATTACAATATAGCGCCCTAAATTCAGCGCCAAACTGGCGAAACCACTCGTTAGGATTTCCTCTTGTTGTAGATAATCCATTCCAACGATGCCGAAAATGATGAGACCGATTGCTACAACCGTAAATAGAGCAAGAATGAGCGTGATGAGTAGGGCATAGGCGCGCTGAATCAAGTATGGTCGGCTTTCAATTGTGTGATATGTTGTATTGAAACTGTCAATAAGCGCACTGACGCCATTCGTAGAAAAGTACATTGCTGACACAACCGTAATTGAAAGTAATCCACCGCGTTGGCGCATGATGATATCTTCAATTGTTTCGCTCACAGTTGCGTACGTGTTTGCAGGTAGCATCACTTCTAGAATGCTCATCAATTGTGCTTGAAAACCGTCAATTGGAATGTAGGCGATAAGCGTAAAAAAGAAAATAATGGCAGGGAAAATGGCTAAGATGAAGTTGAACGCAACGGCCGAGGCACGCAGATTGAGCCAACCTTCTTGCATGCCTTTAATGAAGAACGCCATCACGTCATATAGCGGGAGTCCGTCAAAACCAGGTATTCGGATTTCCTTTGATAGTCGAAGCAAATTCCGAATAATCGGAAGTTGTAATATTTTGACGATGTATTTCCTCAGCATCTTAGGCCGCTTTCAGACTAAGGTCGAGACTTTTGATGTTATGAGTGAGGGCTCCAACCGAAATATAATCAACACCCGAAAGCGCATGTGCCCTGATTGTTTGTTCGGTAATTCCGCCAGAAGCTTCCGTTTCGTATTTGCCAGCAATCAATTCAACCGCCTTTTTTTCATCATCAGGATGAAAATTATCGAGCATGACCCGATGAATTCCGCCAATAGAAAGAACCTCATTCAGCTCTTCAAAATTGCGGACTTCAATTTCAATCTTCAAATCCTTGCCAATAGATTTTAAATGCTGATGCACTCGCTCAATAGCTTGCTGGATTCCGCCAGCCATATCGATGTGATTATCCTTAATCATCACCATATCGTACAACCCAATACGGTGGTTAACGCCTCCACCAATTTTTACGGCAAACTTTTCCAATTCGCGAAGCAATGGAGTAGTTTTTCGGGTGTCCAAAAGTTTGGCTGAAGTGCCTTCTATAAGCGTGTTGTAGTTGGCAGTTTTAGTTGCAATCCCGCTCATGCGTTGCATAAAATTGAGCACCAAACGTTCTGTTTTTAGAATGGAACGAGACGAGCCTTCAACTGTTAGGATGATGTCTCCAACCTTGATGTTAGAACCATCTTTGATGAGTACTTCAACTTTCAGGTTTTTATCGAAATGCGAAAAAATGCGTTTCGCTAGTTCAACTCCGGCAATAATTCCATCTTCTTTAACTAATAGTTTCGCTTTCCCTTGTGCTGATGCTGGAATACACGCATCAGAAGTGTGGTCGCCATCGCCAATATCTTCCTTTAGCGCGGCATCAATAATTTCGTCAATCGTCATAAATCAGTTACTCGTTGGTCTCGAATCGAAGCTGCTGAATTCGCAGACTCCCATTTACATCTTTAGTAAGTACGTAAGTTCTGTAAGAGTTTGTAGATGTGGTCAATGTACCAATTGCATATTGTGCGCCATCAGGCGATTTTCCTTGATGAATGACCTGATAATTGGTCACTTTATCTTTGGCAAAGAAATCTTTGACAATCAGCTCGGCTTGTGCTTTGCTGTAGCTTGCTTCCTTAGAGGCAATTGTTAACTCCACTTTGGTGTCAAACAGCTTAGAAAGCTCCTTGTAGTTGCCCAATTTGATGGCGGAATTAATAGTCTCGTTAGCGTTTTGCGCAAATCCGATGGAAAGCGCGAAGCACAGAGATAGGATTATGGATGCTAATTTCTTCATGGTTGCTAAGGTATCGTTTCGCAAGAACCGAGCCATGCCATTTGCAGCATGACAAAATAAATCTATACTTTGACCAACACCAAAGAGAATGCCATGAAGTTGTGCCTTTTTCTAGTCGGAGAAACGGATGATGCCGAGCTAACGGGTGCAATTGACCGCTACGTTGGACGATTGAAATACTACTGCACTTTTGAAGTGGAAGTGTTGAAGGCGCCTAAACAATTCAAAAAACTTGGGCAATCTGAACTCAAAACTGCTGAAGGGAAATTGATTTTGGATAATTTGAGTAACCAAGATTTTCTGGTGCTTTTGGATGAACGAGGAACCGAATTCGCTTCTATTGCATTTTCTCAGAAATTGCAAAAATGGTTGAATGGCGGTCACCGAAGAATCGTTTTTCTAGTAGGCGGGGCTTTCGGTTTTTCGGAAGATGTGTATCAACGAGCGGGTTTTAAACTCGGATTATCCAAAATGACATTGACACATCAGATGGTTCGGTTGTTTTTCACAGAACAACTATATCGCGCTTTTACCATTCTGAAGAACGAGAAATATCATCACTGAGAGCAAATTCGCTCGTAAACTGAGCTGTACCGTTTCACGCCTTCTTCCAACGAATAGTATTTGTGCGCAGCATTTTGAAGTGTCGACACAGGGATATTAAGAAGTTCATCAATCTGGCTAACCGCTTTTTCGTAAGCTTCATTGGTAAATTCTCGAACTAGAATTCCACTCTTCGTGTCTTCAATTATTCTATCCACATCACCAACGCCAGAATTAGCAATGACGGGCAATCCCATACCGAGCATTTCGCCATGTTTCGTTGGTGATGATCCAGATTTCGAGAAAACGGGCTGAATAAAGAAGATGGCGGCATTCGCCAAACTCAGGAATGTTGGGACTTCCTCGCGTTTTGCTGGAGAAATAATGATTCTATCCGATGGAACCCCTTTAGATTTTGCTGCTGGAAGAATCGTATTCGGATTATCAGTTGTGACGAAAAGAAATTTTGAATTAGGACGTTTTTGGATAAGTATTTTGAAGAAATCCAACATCTCATCAAGCAGATACCAAGTTCCAATAGACCCCAAATAAGTGATAACGAAATCGTCCTCTGTCAAACCGAATTGTTTTTTCAACTCTGTCTGTCGGCTAGCATTCACTCTTGATGGATGAAAGTGGTTCAAATCAGCACAACAGGGAATTACTTCAACAGGAACAGGTTGATTTTGAACTTTCGCCCAAGAATGAATAATGTCTTTTCCTTTCTTAGTCAAACTGATGGAATAATCAGCATTACCGAGAAATTCAATTTCTTTTCGTTTGAAATAATCGTAAACGGTCTTGAAAATTGGATTATTCAAGTTCCAGAGTTTGCCATCCACACGTTCATCTGCGTAAAAAGCGCGCATATCAAATACAAACTTGACGTTATGCTTTTTCTGCATTTGCAAACCAATCAACGAAGTGATATAGCTCCTACAATGAATGATGTGGAAAGGAAACTCGTTGTGGAGTTGCTCAACCATTTTCCTGAGCAGATACACATCATAAATTGTGGAAAGCACAGGTGGAGAAGAAGTGTATTTCAGCGGAACCCACTTGATTTTGGCATCATCAACAAGTTTTTGAATGGTACTTTCTTCTTTTTGAAAATTAACACTCTTCTCAAAACTTACTATGGTGAATGTGTGACCTTTTTGCTGTAACCCGAAAATGTAGGGCAACACCTGAGATCGTCCAAGACCGTCCGTAAGCCCATCATAGCTGAGATAAAGCACATTCATTTTGGCGAAAATAGCCTATCTGCAACCACCTTCATTAAATTTGACGCCATGGTCCCCAATTCAAATTCCATATTTAAATGAAATACGTTGGTATTTGGGACTTCATCATGGTGCCACTCTTCCTGGTCTTGGCTCACTATTTTTCCAGTAGCACCGCTAACAAGATGATTGGCGAGAACCCCGAGTACAAATACTACCGAAAAGGTTTTTTGTTTAAGATTTACGCAGGTCTCGCGTTTGGCTTGGTATACGCATTTTACTATGGAGGTGGGGATACCATGGTTTATTGGAGGGACGCCAAAATCTTGAATTCAATGATTTTTTATGAGCCCTGGTGCTATCTGAAAATCTTATTTGGAGATACTAAACCCTTGTATTTTTATTGCTTCGACCTTAGTGAACACGTTCCCCACCACTATTTAAGAGACCAGCAGGCGTATTCGGTAAGCCGTTTGTCGGCACCATTTGCTCTTCTTTCTATAGATAGCTTTTTTGGATGTACCATTCTTGTTTCGTGGTTATGTTTTGGTGGAATATGGCGATTGTATACTGTCTTTGTAGAAGAATACCCAGCTCTTCAAAAAGAGCTGGCAATAGCATTTCTATTCATCCCCTCTGTGGCTTTTTGGGGGTCTGGCATCATGAAAGATACGTATACGCTCACGGCAGCGTGCTGGATGACATCTTCTGTCTATGGTCTGTTCTTGAAAAGAAGAAACGTGGTTTGGAATTTGGTGTATGTTGCCTTTTCCGTCTATGTGATGGTTCTGATGAAGCCGTATATTTTTGTTGCGCTGCTACCGGGTACGTTAATTTGGGTTGTGTTTAATAGGATTCAGAAAATTGGAAATCCAATGGTGAAAATATTAGCTGCGCCAGTGATAATAATGGTTGGTTTTGTGCTTGGCGCTGCTGTGTTTTCCCAAACCGCGGGGCAGCTTCAGGAGTATGGTTCTGTTGATGCAATAGTTAATAAGGCGGTTGCTACTCAAGAGGATCTAAAGCGAGAGGCTTATGAAGGAAATTCGTTTGATATTGGCGTAATAGACCCTTCTATAGGGGGAATGGCACGTATGGCTCCTGTCGCCATCTTTGCAGGTCTCTTTCGGCCTACGTTGTTAGATGTTAGGAATCCAATAATGCTGATTTCTGCGGTGGAGAATACTGCTTTGATGTTGTTCCTGCTGTATATGTTGTATTCAGTAGGTGTTTTTTCTTTTGCTAGATACGTATTTACTAAGCCGATGATTTTGTTCTCGCTTGTTTTTGCAATATTCTTTGCCTTCGCTGTTGGACTTACGACTTCAAATTACGGTTCGCTTGTGCGATATAAAATTCCATCGTTGCCATTTCTTTTGGCCAGTTTGTACATGATGCGATTTAATAAGGAGCAGGATGCTGGCTTACATCAAATGGATGAGTTTGACCCTGAGAAAAACACCGGCTAATGTCTAGAAGAAAACCATTGATGTAAAAGAATAAGCAACCAAATTCGGTTGTAAAGATGCGTTTGCCCTAAAGTAAATTTCCTTTTTAGCGTTTCAACTTCCTTCCATTTTACAACACCAATCTCTTTCACTTTTTGTTCGGATAAGTACTCGTCAATGAGGAAGGAAAGGTCTTTTTTTAGCCACTTGTCTAGCGGAATGCTAAATCCCCACTTTGGCCTGTCGAAGATTTCTTTGGGAACAAAATCATAAAGAACCTCCTTTAAAAGATGTTTTTGAACGCCATCCTTCACTTTTAGTTTTGGGTCGAGGTTTAGAGCAAACTCAACAACTGTATGGTCTAAAATTGGAACACGGGTTTCGAGAGAGTATTTCATAGATGCCCGATCTACTTTCGTCAACAAGTCATCTTTTAGATAGAAATCAATATCAAACAGTGCCTGAAAATCTGCAGGTGAAAGCTTTCGACTAAGTGAGTTGCCCATCGCTAAAAGCGAAAAGTTATTCTGTTCTTGATTAACGAGCAATCGATTAATTTCCGCACCAGAAAACATATACTGCTCTTGTGAGAAGATGTGCGAATGCCGTTGAGTGGAATTGGAAGTGTCGAAAACCTTAGCAATTCGCTTGTAGCGGTCGTCTCCAAAGGAAAGCACCTTGCTAATTGGCCAACCCAAGGCGTGAATGGCTGGGTTAGCCAAGCGTTCTGCCCAATTATACATTCCATAGCCATGAAATAGCTCATCGCCTCCATCGCCCGAAAGTGTCATTGTAACTTCCTGTCGTGCCATTTTAGACACCAACATGGTTGGAATGGCTGATGAATCAGCATACGGCTCATCGTACTGAGGAAGAATGTCGGTTACCAGTTCCAACGCATCTTTTTCAGTCACGCGATATTCATGATGTTCCGTTTCGAGATGTTCGGAAACTTGGCGTGCGAACCCCGATTCGTCATGCTTGGCATCATCAAAACCAATCGAAAAGGTTTTTAGCTTTTCTGAACTTGAGTTTTGTGCTAATGCCGTGACCAAACTAGAATCAATGCCGCCACTTAA
>DMRV01000186.1 GCA_003456455.1 Flavobacteriales bacterium | reverse complement strand
GATTCGGAAAATGGAGAAATATATTCTGGATGGAGATATGAAACGCGTAGAGTTTGATTTTGACTTTTATGGCCTTCAGAATTATTCAAGAATGGTAACAAAAGCCAACGGAATTATACCGTGGATGGCTGGAAATCCTATTGCTCCTAAAAATCTGAAGCCGCGCCCAGCAATCACGGAAATGAAGTGGGAGGTTCATCCCGAAGGCATTTATGACATGCTCAAGTACTTTGATAAGTATGAGAAGATTGACAAGATTATTGTAACTGAAAATGGCGCTGCTTTTCCGGATGTGGTTGATGGTGATTTTGTGCATGATAAGCAGCGCAAAAAATTCTATCAGGATTACCTGCGGCAAGTATTATGCGCCAAGCGAGAAGGCGTAAATGTGGCAGGTTATTTCGCTTGGTCTTTACTAGATAATTTCGAATGGGCGGAAGGCTATCATCCACGATTTGGGTTGGTTCATGTAGATTTTGAAACACAGAAACGGACGATAAAGGATTCAGGATTGTGGTTTAAGGAATTTCTTTCTAAGGGTTAAATCCGAACCTATTCGGCTCAATCCCGTATTTACGTGATAAGGAACTAGGAACTTTATCAAACGGAATTGAAGAGACACATACTCTTTCTTCTTCTTATTGGCGCATTTTTCACCTCAATTTTGAGCGTGAGAGCGCAGGTTTATGACCTTGTGATTCTCGATAACGAAAGCGGAATTGCAGGTGTTCAGATAAACGACATTGCGCAAGATGCTGAAGGGTATATCTGGGTGGCAACCAACGGTGGTGTTAGCCGCTATGACGGAAAAAACTTCGTCAATTATGTACGAAGAGATGGACTTGCAGAGAACAACTGTACGGCCATTTTTTGCGATAGTGAAAACCGTGTTTGGGTAGGACATCAAACAGCCGGAATTTCCATCATTTTTCCAGATTCCATTCAACGTATTTCCGAAGTAGATGGTCTGGCAAACAATGAAGTTCACGATATTTTCCAAGACGATAAAGACAATATCTGGGTTGCAACATTTGGGGGCGTTTCCAAATTTGATGGAAGTACATGGGTTAGCCTAACCACAGATGACGGACTGGTAAGCAATAATACCCAAGCCATTTCGCAAGATGACCAAGGAAGCATTTGGATAGGAACATTCGGTTCTGGACTAACGGTAATTGACGGCAAGAATACTTACCAACTTCATATGGTAAACGGGTTGGTGAACAACTATGTGACGAGCCTACATTTTACAAATGGTCATATGATGGTGGGAACCCTTGGCGGTTTGAGTATTTGGAAGGATAATATGTTTAAGAACACGTCCTCGATGGATGGCCTGAGTAATAGCCAAGTAAATGAGGTTGCAATAAGCCAAAACGGAGATATCTGGTTGGCTACTTACGGTGGCCTTAACCGTGTACGAAATACAGATCTGCTTCAGCTTACGGAAGCGAACGGATTGCCAAGTAATGAGCTGCTTTCTGTCTTTATTGATATAGAAGGCAACGCATGGCTCGGGACTAAAAAAGGCTTAGTTCGAGTACTGAATTTGGCGTTTGCACATTATTTCTCTTCAACTGAATTTGACATTGACCCAAGCTTTTTCTATCGAGATAGCAATGGAAAACTTTGGGCTGCAAACGAGGCTGGCGGAGTGCTTGAGTTTGATGGCGAGAGCTTCGTAAAAGCATTCGATGACCCAGATATTAATGATCGCCAAATAAGTTCAATTGCAGAAGATGGAGATGGCAATATTTGGTTCGGCACCATGGATTTTGGCGGACTGTTCCAATTTGATGGAGAGAAGCTTTACATCTATTCGGATGAATTCGGGTTGGCCGACAACAACATAAATTGTTTGTTGCAAGATTTGGAGGGTAATCTGCTCATTGGCACACCAAACGGTTTAAGCGAGTATGATGGAAGCGGCTTTCGAGTCATTTTTATTTCAGATGATGTGGATTCCCAGCATATCACTTCAATGGAGCTTGCAGATGATGGCACCGTTTATCTGGGAACGGCTACGGGGAACGTTTTCCTATTAAAAGATGGAAATGTTGCTGGGGAAATCGAGGTCGATTCTGAATCTCCTATCACGGATTTTGCCATAGGGCAAATGGGTTTGGCTATTGCTACGCAGTCGGATGGTTTTTTCTTGTTCAAAGATGGTGTAGCTAACGCGATTGAGGCTGATAATGCGCTTCATAGTTCATCGGCTCGCTCACTTGCTTTTCTAGGGCTTGACCTTTTCTTGGGAAGCGCAAATGGGCTTCATAAACTATCAATAACAGGAGATTCCGTAAAGGTTGTCGAGTTCGATAGTGGAGACGGTTTTCTAGGTTCCGCATGTAAGCGAGGTGTAATGCTAGCCGAAGAAAATGCACTTTGGATTGGAACGAGTAAAGGAATTGTCAGATATATTCCATCCGAGGAATTGCCGACTCTAGAAAAGCCGAGATTATTGCTCACCAATCTGCAATTGTTCTTCAAAGAAACGGATTGGTTGTCCATGGATTATGAAGTTTCTGCTGGTGGCTTACCTCAAAATTTGAAACTCGAC
>DMRV01000256.1 GCA_003456455.1 Flavobacteriales bacterium | reverse complement strand
CTAAACTAATCAATATTGAGGTTCATTTGAACCTTGTAAAACCCCAAAAGCATATCCTTTTTCCTTCAATTCGATGATAATCTCATTCATCGACCCCATTACGTTGTTCATCGCCTTCTTGCTATCATGCATTACTATGACACTACCGTTCCGAACATTGTTCAGCACGTTTCTTACAACCGTTTGACTATCGGTTTTCTGGTCAAAATCTCCAGAAATCACATCCCAAAAGACAATCTTCTCCGTTTCCACTAACCTGTTGTATTGCGAAATGGTGAGTTTGCCATAAGGCGGACGGAATAAGTTCGACTTGGTTATCTGTTTTCCTAGTGCCACATCCTCAATATATTCATCAATAGCCGTTGTCCATCCCTTCGGATGATGCATTCCATGATTTCCAATTCCGTGACCTTCAGCTTTCAACTGTTTGAATAATTCTGGGTGCTTATTTACGTTCTTGCCAAGAACAAAAAACGTTGCTTTTATACCGTGTGACTTTAAGACGCTAAGCACGTACGGAGTTGCTTCGGGATGTGGGCCATCATCAAAGGTCAAATAGACCATTTTCTCTTCTGGGTTTTCCCTAAAAACGGCCTTCTTAAAAAGCCATCTATAAACCTTTGGTGGACGAATCAGATACATTCGACCACTGGTATTTATTTAGTTGAAAGTGGCGATTGAATGTACTTAGATTCAATCTCGTCAAATCTCGCTTCAATCGTTTCAAGCACTTCATCTTGCTTATTAACTCTTGCTAGAATCAACAGCTTCTGAAGAACAGACATAGCAATCTCAGGCTCATTACCCAAACGAGCTACCTGGCTCCTATCCAAGCGTGTGTAGTACTCAATTTCTTGTGCGTACACATTCATCAACTGCAAGGCAATTTCATTTCCTTTTTCAAACTCTTCTAGCTTGTAATATCCTTCAACAATTCCTGCAGCAGAAAAGTTGAGCAGAATCGATTCATGCGGAATCGATTCCATACAGCGGTCAAGCGTTTTAAGCGCTTCTTCCTTCTTGCCTTCGTCAATTAAACTATTTGCCAAACGAGCAAACATGCTACGGTAGTTCAAGCTCATACGCTCCGTTTCCGTTCCGTGATAAACCTCAGGCATATGCATATTTCCCCACTTAAACTTGTTAACCATGTTATCATACATGGCCACGTTATTCACCTCTCCTGTTTGTCCGTCTCTGTTGCTGCTTTGAATAGGCACCAATCGATAAGCCAAGCCTTCTATTTGGAAATACTTTTCAAGCCCCAAATAGTTGTCTCCACCAACGGTAACTGCAAAATAGATTGGGCGTTCCCAGTTTGTGTTTGCAATAAGGTCAAGCACCATTAAGTGGTTTCTGGTGATGGACGAACCTTTCAGTTTCCAAGTCATTTCCTTCACAATTCTATCTGCTTGATCTAGTCTAACGGTTCCTGTTTCGAGCACCTTGGCTGAATCAACCGTAATCTTAAGGTTTCCTGTTGGCATGTAATTGAAGTCGCCAACACGCGTTTGAAGCATGTATTGCTTATCGTCTTTAGAAACAAAATCAAGCACTTCTCTCAACTCTACATTTCCAGGGATCTTACGGTCGTAGATTGGAATTTGAAGACGTTTCTCTCCCAACAAGTCCTCTTCACTAAACGTGAATGGAATAGGGGCAGCATCGTAAGCGGCTCGCCTCATTTGGTCTATATACCAGTTGGTATTAAATAGACTGAGGTTGACTACGCGAATATCTGTTCTCACGCCTTCTACTTCTTGTGCGTACCACAGCGGGAACGTATCATTATCACCATTGGTAAAGAGAATTGCGTTTGGAGCACAGCTTTCCAGGTAATTCACTGCAATATCATGTGCTGCATAACGATCAGAACGGTCGTGATCATCCCATCCATCTTTTGCCATAACGCCCGGCACGGCAACTAAACAAACTGCAGTGGCCAACCCTGCAGCAACCACCTTTGGTGTTTTGTCTTTGAGCCCATCATAAATGGCGGCCACGCCAAGACCAATCCACATAGCAAACGCATAGAACGAGCCGACATAAGCGTAATCACGTTCTCTTGGTTGATAAGGATATTGGTTCAGGTAGAATACAATAGCCAAACCAGTCATCAAGAACATTAGCCCAACTAACCATGCACTTTCCTTGTCTCGATAATATTGAAATACGAAGCCAATCAAACCTAAAATGAGCGGCAACATATAAAACTTGTTGTGCGCTTTATTCTTAGTAATCGAGATTGGAAGGTTGTCTTGTGGACCTAGTCGAGCATCATCAATAAACGGTATTCCGGAAATCCAGTTTCCCTTGTTTATTTCTCCATGACCCTGAATATCGTTCTGGCGACCAGCAAAATTCCACATGAAATAGCGCAGATACATGTGTCCAATCTGATATTTGAAAAGGAACGTCATGTTCTCTCCAAAAGTCGGCTTCACCTTGCCGCCTTTCGCTCCAGTCCAACTCTTGTACTCTGCAACATGATGCGACTGATTACTGTACATCCGAGGGAAAAGGCCGCTCAACTTATTATCATATTTCGCAACTGATTTTTTCCCAATCACTTCATAAGAGTCTTCTGCTTGATGGTAAATTTTAGCGCCATCTTCCTTTCCCGTGTATTCCGCATTAAAGAATGGTCCGTAGAACAATGGTCTATCGCCATATTGTTCACGATTAAGATATGATTGCAACGCAAAAACGTTGTCTGGATTACTCTCATCCATTGGTGGATTTGCCATTGAACGAACCACAGTAAGTGTGTAGGCAGAATAACCAACCAACAACATCATCAAGCTCAAAATGACCGTGTTAGCCGTTACCATTTTTTGCTTTTTAGTGTAGTACAACCCAAAAGCAATGGCCACAGCCAACAAAACCAGGTACAGGAAAAGACCAGAATTGAACGGAAGACTAAGCGTATTCACGAACAAAAGCTCAAACCAAGAAGCCACTTTAATCACGTAAGGAATAATCCCATACTGAACGAAAACTAAGATGGCAAGCGATGCAACTCCAGCCAATAAAAACCCTTGTGTGCTGGTTTTGTAGCGCTTGAAATAATAAACAAATGTGATAGCAGGAATAGCAAGTAAGTTCAGCAAGTGAACACCAATTGACATGCCGAAAAGCAAGGCGATAAGTACGATGTATCTATCTGCGTGCGGTTCATCAGCAACGCTTTCCCATTTCAGAATTACCCAAAAAACCATTGCGGTAAACATGGAAGAAAGAGCATAAACTTCGCCCTCAACGGCCGAAAACCAGAACGAATCGGAGAATGTAAAGGCCAATGCACCAACAGCTCCACTTCCCATTACGGCAAGAATTTTTCCGAAATCATTTTCATCACCATCGTTTCCAATAACCAATTTCTTGGCAAAATGCGTGATGGACCAGAACAAGAATAGAATGGTAAATGCACTGGCTAGAGCCGACATCGTGTTTACCCATTTGGCAACTTGTGTTACATCATCACCTGCAAAAAGGGAGAAAAAGCGCGCCAACATTTGGAACATCGGAGCTCCTGGTTCGTGACCAACCATCAACTTATAAGATGCAGAAATGTATTCTCCGCAATCCCACCAACTGGCTGTTGGTTCAATAGTTGAAACGTAAACAAATGATGCGATGAAGAACACCAACCACCCCGTTACGTTGTTTATCAGTCTGTACTTGCTCATTAAGGCTATTTTTTAGCGTTGCCGAATTTAGGAATATTACCTACAAGAGACTGTGAAATGTCCGCGAAAGTTGTTTGTGTCAGTGTTAAATATTCTTATTTTTGCCGCCCGAATTGGCCCATGGTGTAACTGGCAACACGTCTGTTTTTGGTACAGAAGAGTCTAGGTTCGAGCCCTAGTGGGCCAACAGAAGCAAAAAAGCACTTCCAAATGGAAGTGCTTTTTTTGTGTTGAGCACTTG
>DMRV01000009.1 GCA_003456455.1 Flavobacteriales bacterium | reverse complement strand
GATGAGGAAATTGAAGGCGTTGTGGTTAAGGGAGTAGGAGGCGATTTCGATTGGAGTTTCTTTAAGAAACATCTCGTGGAAGGCGATATTTTCTCAACTACCGACTCATCGCGAAGCAAAAACATTCTCATTTCTGAGATTATCTCCAAGAAGTTAAAGCTGAATGTTGGCGACAGGATGGAGGTGTTTTTCATTCAGGGTGAGAAACAGCGTGCACGGGTTTTTGATGTAACAGGAATCTATAAAACGGGCTTATCCGAGTATGACGAACGCTATGTAATTACCGATCTCACCCACATTCAGCGTTTGAATGGTTGGGATGAAAATCAAGTGGCTGGTTTTGAAGTGTTTGTGGATGATTTTAGTGAGTTGGAAAGGTTGGAAGACATCGTTTATTATTCCATCGGAACAGAGCTTTTTTCGGCAACGGTAAAGGAATTGCAACCGCAGATGTTTGATTGGCTCGATTTGCAGGATATGAACGTTCGGGTCATTATTATTTTGATGTTGGTTGTAGCGGGATTTAATATGATTTCCGCTTTGCTGATTATGATTATTGAGCGCGTTTACATGATTGGAACGCTCAAATCGCTGGGGATGAACGATGGGAAAATCCAAAGCATCTTTATTTATCAAGCATTATACCTGACTGGCGTTGGTCTTTTTTGGGGAAATCTCATCGGAATTGTGCTGTGTCTCGTTCAACAGCATTTTGGAATAATTACGCTAGATGAAGCGAGTTATTACGTGAAAGTGGTGCCGATAAACCTACAACTGACTCACATTCTTTTGCTGAATGCAGGAACACTTTTCTTCTGCTTCTTGATGCTGTTGCTACCTTCTATGGTGGTTTCGCGGATTCAACCGCTGAAGGCGATACGGTTCAGTTAACTTCCGAACGTCTGCTCTAAAATGTCTCGAAGCTTCTTTGGAGAAATGTCGTATTCCAGTTCACCTTCGTGCGTTACGGAAATACCACCAGACTGCTCGGAAACTACAATTACAACAGCATCCGAACTTTCCGATAGTCCAACAGCTGCTCTGTGGCGCATTCCTAAGTGTGCAGGGAAATTTTCATCGTCCGTTACAGGCAAAACACATCGCGCAGCTTTTATCCTGTTTCCAGTTATTATTACTGCGCCATCATGCAATGGGCTGTTTTTGTAGAAGATGGATTCGAGAATCTTGGTTGAAACAGCAGCGTCAATTTCATCGCCAGTGTTGGAATAAAACTGCAAACTGTTCTCTCGACTAATTACAATAATGGCGCCCGTGCTAGTCTGAGCCATAGTTAAACAGGCCGAAACGATTGCGTTAATATTGAGCGATTCGCTGTTTCGAAGTCCTTTTCCAAAATTGAACCAACGGAGAGGAGAACGTCTTCCATTCATAATGCCAGTCGTGCCAATAAGCAGTAAAAAACGCCTTACTTCCTGTTGAAAAACGACAATAAGAGCCAGTACACCTACGCCAATAAACTGCCCAAGTATGGAGTCAAGTAGTTGCATGTTAAGCGCACGAACCAGCATCCAAAGCAGGTAGAGCGCGAGAATTCCAATAAAGATGTTTACAGCTGCGGTTCCTCTTACAAGATTGTACAATTGATAGAGAAGCAAGGCCACAATAAGGATGTCCAAGGCATCGAGCCAGCGAAAGGTTAGAAACAAAAGGAATGAGTCAAGCAGCATCAGAATCGAATCCCAAATCGTTAGGGTAATGCCCAAATTTAGCTTAATCAGTCGGACTCCTGTTAAAAGTCAGTTGTAGAACAGACTAATCGGCTTACTTCGTAAATAGTATCAATGGAAGATCACGTAGAATTATTCGACCCTGAGAAAGCGCAGAAGTTGGCAAAGGTCGTTCTGCCTGTTGCGGAGACTTACCATCGTGTAAAATGGCTGGGTTTAGAGAATATTCCTGATGAAGTGTTTTTAGGCGTAGGAAATCACACGGGTATGCACTTTATGCCTGAATCGGTTTTGTGGGTTGGCAAGTATCAAATAACGAACAGACGTATTCCTATGCTAACACTCATTCATCATATGGCTCATCAAATAGCAAGTTTGGTTAAAATACCATTGAACGAGTTGGGCTTAGTGGAAGCTAAACGCAAGAATGCGTTGGATGCTTTGTAAGCCGGATATGCTGTAACTGTTTACCCTGGTGGAGATAGAGATGTGGCTCGATCATTTTCTAATCGGCATAAGATTGATTTTTTCGACCATTTGGGTTATGTGAAAATGGCCCTCAAGGCTCAGGTTCCAATTCTTCCAATTGTGGGTTGTGGTGGTGGAGAAGCTGCATTTGTGATTAATTCTGGGGAGAAAATTGCCAAGTGGACAGGAATGAAAAAGTTCGCGCAAGTTCATACTTGGCCGCTTTATTGGTCATTTCCTTTTGGATTCCATTTGGGGCATTTTCCGCATTTTGAATTGCCGTTGCCAACCCAGATGACAATGAGTATTCAGCCTTCATATTCGGTTGCAAATTATAAACCGAGTGATGCCGAAAACCCTGAAATCGTGAGACGTATAAATGACGACCTATTGAGTATTATGCAGAAGGAGTTGGACGAACTCTCAAAAGGAAGAATTCCTATTCTTGGGAAACTTCGTTGAAAAACGCAGCAAACTTCTTGGGAGTATCGGTATTGATGAAGTCCACATCGAATGTCTTTAACGTTTTCCACGCGTTCGGATTATCGGGAGAAGCCCAAAGGCGCAGTTTTTTGTCTTCCGCGTGAACCTTTGAAATCAACTCCTTCAGTTTGAGTTCTTGTTGCTCCGACATTTTTCCTTTTCCATTCCAAGAAAGATGATTCTTGTAATGGTCGCTGATTACAGGCATTATTCTAGAATCAATCTGCTTTCCTAAATCACTCGGTCTTCCATCTAGAAAAGCCAATTTTGGTTCCGATTTTAGAACAGCTTCTGTAGGTTTAGAACCAGAAAGAAAGACAGTGACAGCCCCAGGTTTTAGTACGCTATCTTCCATTATGGTTAGCATCTGTTTGTATTTGGAGAGTAAAATGATCAGGCTATCATACATTTCAACGCTACCACCTTTAAAGTCAATCATTAGATAGAACGGTCCTTCATAATCAGGGTAAACCTTGCCGTTATTTTTTTTGATGTGCTCGTAGAGCGGTTTGAGATAAAGGTTTTCTAACGAACGTTTCTTGCTCGTCCAAAGCGGGCGAACATGCGCCACATACAAATCACCTTTCATCAGATGTACATCGGCTTCTACTGAAACCAGCCTGGCGTCCAGCGCTTCAAAAAGAGCATGCTTGTTTAGGTAATCGTTATGCGCGTGTCCAGGAATTACAGATTGGCTCGAACAATCAATACTCAGAAACACAAACGCGAAGACAAGCCAAATAGCCGACTTCACAACTTCAGCCATTTGTTGAAGACCGTATCAGAAATACGGTTGTTTGCACAGTAGAACAGGAATAGCGGAAAAAAGTAGAACAGGCCACGTTTGTAGCCATACTCGATGTAAGCTGTACCACCAGGTAAATAATCCTCCTCCATCTGATAATAAATGGCAATGTAAATAAGCCAAGGAATAATTATGGCTGATAACAGGACCAAACCCTCTCGGTATCGGACAATGAAATATGCATTTATGGCAATCATGGCCAAAAAGAGATATACTAAAAGTCCGTAGAACTGCGTGCTAAGTGTAACGGCTTTTACCTTCGTCATTAACCTTACCAGTTTGTCGTAATCCCAATAAAGATGGTCAATCATTGCATCAGTAGTTTCTACTTTAAGACCATAGGTTAGGTATAGTTGCCAAAAGA
>DMRV01000271.1 GCA_003456455.1 Flavobacteriales bacterium | reverse complement strand
TTAAACTGGAAATCGTTTCCAAAGCAGCAGCGTGTATCTGCTTGAATGCTGCCAACACTTCTTCTAACGATGGATGGCTAGCTGGCTTCTCTCTTTTAGGAGAATGAATTTTGAAATCGTTCAGCCAAGTAATATCTACTCCCTTTCCGCCTAACGACTGAATAGCAAGCATGTTTTCCGCCCAACATAAATGCGCCAAAACCCAATAAGGACTATTGGTTGTGTAGCCATTCACGTCAAACTCTCGGTACATGTCTTCACCTTTCAGTTTGGATAGATAGAAACGCGTGAGGTTGCGCTGTTCATCCATCATTGTGGCGAGAACTTTACCAGAGGTGTATTCCATTACTTCTTGCCGTGACATGTTTTATACTTCTTGCCACTTCCACAAGGACACGGGTCGTTTCGGCCAATTTTTTCACCAACTGTTACTGGTTCAGGTTTTGCTTGAGGCTGCGTTGGCAACGACTGTTGTTGTCCGCCATTTTGTTGTGCTGGTGCCGCCCGTTGTGCCAATTCTGGACGAGAAGCAGTAACCCTTTCTTTACGCTCACTTGCTTCACGAACGTTCGTGTTTTCAGCATTTGGAAGATCGCCTTTGAATAGGAATGAAATCACTTCGCGGTTCATTCTTCCAAGCATTTGCTTGAACAACTCGAACGACTCAAACTTGTAAATAAGCAATGGATCTTTCTGCTCGTAAGATGCATTCTGAACAGACGTTTTCAACTCGTCCATTTCACGCAAATGCTCTTTCCACTGCTCATCAATAATGGCGAGAATGATGTTCTTCTCAAACGCCAACGCAAGGTTCGAACCTTTCAATTCGTAGGTCTTCGACAAGTTGACAACCACATTCAAACTCTTGATTCCGTCTGTAAATGGAATAACGATGTTTTTGAATTTCTCTCCTTGCGTTTCGTAAACGTTTGCAATCACTGGGAAAGCTCGCTCAGCAATTGCACTTTTCTTACGTGCGTAACTCTGAACTAATTCATGTACTAATTTATCAAGGACCTCATCTCCATTTCCTGAATTGAATTCTTGTTCCGAAATCGGAGATTCGACAGAGAACGTTCTAATTACATCTAGCTTGAATCCTTCAAAGTCGCGCGCATCGTGGAATTCATCCACAAGCAATGCCGCAGTGTCATGAATCATATTAAGCACGTCTACCGATAAACGTTCACCTTGCAATGCGTGCCTTCTACGCTTATATATAACCTCACGCTGCGCGTTCATCACATCGTCATACTCGAGTAGTCTCTTTCTGATTCCGTAGTTATTCTCTTCAACTTTTTTCTGAGCTCGCTCAATGGATTTAGAAACCATTCCATGCTGAATTACCTCTCCTTCTTCGTAGCCCATTTTATCCATCAGCTTGGCAATTCGGTCAGAACCGAAAAGTCGCATCAAGTTATCTTCTAGGGAAATGTAGAACTGAGAAGAACCAGGGTCTCCCTGACGACCTGCACGACCACGTAACTGACGGTCAACTCTTCTACTCTCGTGGCGTTCGGTACCGATAATAGCCAAACCACCAGAAGATTTTACTTCATCCGTGAGCTTAATATCCGTACCACGACCAGCCATGTTGGTAGCGATGGTTACCGCACCAGGTTTACCTGCATTGGCAACAACATCAGCTTCTTTTGCATGTAATTTCGCGTTCAAAACTGTATGCTCAATCTTCTTCATTTTGAGCATCCGGCTCAAAAGCTCAGAGATTTCAACCGAGGTAGTACCAACCAAAACAGGTCTTCCGTCTGATGTAAGTTTCACCACATCATCAATTACCGCATTGTATTTCTCACGGGTGGTTTTGTAAACCATGTCCTCTTTATCATCTCGTGTAATTGATCGGTTGGTTGGAGCAACCATCACATCCAATTCGTAGATATCCCAAAGCTCTTTTGCTTCCGTTTCGGCCGTTCCAGTCATACCAGAAAGTTTGTGGTACATACGGAAGTAATTCTGAAGCGTAACCGTTGCCCATGTTTGCGTGGCAGCTTCAACTTTCAGGTTTTCTTTGGATTCAATTGCTTGATGCAAACCATCGGAGTAGCGTCTGCCATCCATGATACGGCCAGTTTGCTCATCCACAATTTTCACCTTATTATCCATTACTACGTACTCCACATCTTTTTCAAAAAGTGTGTAGGCTTTAAAAAGCTGATTCATGGCGTGAACACGGGCACTTTTGATGGCGAAATCACGCATCAAGTCGTCTTTAGCTTTTGCTTTTTCCTGATCCGTGCCTCCCATTTTTTCAATCTCGGCAATTCCAGACCCAACATCGGTTAGAACAAAGAATTGGTCGTCATCCATGTTCTTGGTAACCAATTCCAATCCCTTTTCTGTCAACTCGATTGAGTTGTTTTTTTCGTCAATTATAAAGAACAGTTCAGCATCAACCTTATGCATTTCCTTGTTCTGGTCCTGCATATAATAGTTCTCCGTTTTTTGAAGAATCTGTTTCACGCCAGGTTCACTTAAATACTTAATAAGTGCCTTGTTTTTAGGAAGCGCACGAAAAGCACGAAGCAAGGCCATTCCACCCTCGCCTTCTTTGTAACTATCTTTTCCTGCGGCAATCAGCTTCTTCGCATCAGCTAGAGTCGCGTTAAAAAACGTTCTCTGAACCTGAAGAAGCTTTTCAACTTTCGGTTTTAAGTCATCAAATTCATGCTTATCTCCTTGCGGAACAGGACCTGAAATGATGAGTGGTGTTCTTGCGTCATCAATGAAAACCGAATCGACCTCATCCACAATGGCGTAGTTGTGCTTGCGCTGAACAAGATCGCCAGCTTCGCGAGCCATGTTATCTCGCAGGTAATCAAAACCAAATTCATTGTTTGTACCAAAGGTGATATCTGCATTGTAAGCGGCTCTTCTTTCTGGAGAATTTGACTGATGTTTATCAATGCAATCAACCGTTAATCCGTGGAACTCATACAACGGCCCCATCCATTCCGAGTCACGTTTTGCGAGGTAATCGTTTACCGTTACCAAGTGAACGCCACGACCAGCCAAGGCATTCAAATAAACGGGAAGTGTTGCCACAAGAGTCTTTCCTTCTCCTGTTGCCATCTCAGCAATTCGACCTTTATGAAGCGCCACACCACCAATCAACTGCACATCGTAATGCACCATCTCCCACGAAACTTCTGTTCCGCCAGCAAGCCATGTTTTAGGGAAAACTGCTTTATCACCGTTAATAGTTACGTAGCCTTTGTTTGCGGCTAAATCTTTGTCCATTTCGGTAGCAGTTACCGTTAATGAACCTTGGTCCTTCAATCTTCGGGCAGTTTCTTTTACAACTGCAAACGCATCTGGAAGAATTTCGAGAAGTACCTCCTCAATCTTTTCGGTTACCGTTTCCTCAATCTTGTCTATTTGTTCGTATATTTTTTCTTTTTCCTCTACATCGGTTGCTGGGTCTTCAGCTTTAACCGTGAGTTCGTCAATTTGCTTACGCTCTACGGAGAGAAACTCTCCTATACGCTGTTTGAACTCAGCTGTCTTTCCGCGAAGCGCATCATCCGAAACGTTTTGAAGAGCGTTTGAAAATTCGTTAATCTGTGCAACGTAAGGTTGAATTTCTTCAATGTCCTTATCGGCCTTACTTCCGAAGAATTTCTTGGCCAGATTATTTATAAAATCGATCATTGTTTGATTGCATTTTCCAATAAAAGACTGATGTCAACAACCATACCTTGGCAATTCGTTAAGACAACCTGTCAGTTCAGCGCGCGAATTTACGCCTTTACGTCAACGGGGCAAAGCAGAAACACTACCGATGGCAGCTACAAAACAAAAACGGCCGCACAAGTTGTGCAGCCGTTTTTATATACGTGGATTAACAAAGGTTAGTATTCGTCCTCGTTAAAGAAAAAATCGTCTTTGGTGGGGTAATCTGGCCAGATGTCTTCGATGCTTTCGAAAACTTCACCATCATCCTCAATTTCTTGCAGGTTTTCAACCACTTCCATTGGAGCGCCTGATCGCATTGCGAAGTCAATCAACTCATCCTTTGTGGCTGGCCAAGGTGCGTCTTC
>DMRV01000318.1 GCA_003456455.1 Flavobacteriales bacterium | reverse complement strand
CATTCACGCGGACTAGCATATTGTGTAAATATGAAAAGAGCAATTGTAATGGGTGCTGGTGGATTCATTGGCAGTCACTTAGTTAAAAGACTTAAATCGGAAGGTTATTGGGTACGAGGCGTAGATTTGAAATATCCGGAGTACACAAATTCATTAGCAGACGATTTTATTATCGGTGATTTGAGAGATGTGACAGTAGTGGGTCAGGCGATTGACCCAGTAACAGATGAGGTTTATCAATTGGCCGCAGATATGGGCGGTGCTGGTTATATTTTTACTGGATATAATGATGCTCATGTAATGCACAATTCAGCACTCATTAATCTACATGTCGTTAACGAATGTGTGGCGAAAAAAGTGGGGCGAGTTTTCTATTCATCCTCCGCTTGTGTTTATCCGGAGCGTAATCAAATGGACCCTGATAATCCTAAATGTCAGGAAGATTCAGTTTATCCCGCTGATCCAGATAGTGAATATGGTTGGGAAAAACTGTTTAGCGAACGGTTGTATCTCTCCTTTGCCCGAAATCATAATCTTTCTATTCGAGTAGCCCGATTCCATAATATTTACGGACCAGAAGGTGCTTGGAATAATGGAAAAGAAAAAGCGCCTGCGGCTATTTGTCGTAAGGTTGCCGAAGTGGAAGATGGAGGTGAGATTGAAATTTGGGGAGACGGCAAGCAAACCCGTTCATTCCTGTATATAGATGATTGTTTGGATGCTGTGCGTTTAATGATGCAAAATGATTTTGTGGGACCCGTTAACATTGGCTCTGAAGAAATGATTTCCATCAACGAGTTTGCTCAACTCGTAGCCCATATCAGTGGTAAGGTCATTAAAATAAGAAACATTAGTGGTCCAACTGGAGTTAGAGGTCGTTGCTCTGATAATTCGGTAATCAGGAAAGAGCTTGGGTGGGATTCGAAGGTTAGTCTTAGGAAAGGAATCGAAAAAACCTACGGTTGGATCAGCGACAATGTGACGATGAATGCGAAAGCAACTTAAAGTACATGATCTCGAAAAGTGCTTGCCAGCCGCGCGCGGTCAGTCATTCTGAAACCACCAAAAATTTGACCAGGATCCGAAGCCTGCAGTTCCATAAGTTTGGATGGCTTTATTTTCCTTTCTATAAACTGCTGTTCAAGATATTTTAGATTGTCTAACGCTGAATCCAATTCTTTGGTGTCTAGTTCAGGGTTGTCTTCGAAAAAAAACTTTAGCTTCTGCTCTGCTTGACGAAGATAAATTGCAACGTCAACAGTCTTATCCTGGTTAACAGAATCTTTTCTGGTCCCCGTTTTATCTGCAGATTTTTGAAGCCAATTAGCCACTTTTCGTTTCAGGTCTTCAAACTGTGCCAGATTGTAAGTCGAAATGGAATCATCATCTGGGGAGTTGAATACAGCACGAGTGAAAAACGCGTTAATCTCAGATAACTCTTCTACCGAACATGACATTAAACTGGCTGTGGGAGGATACACAACAGTTAACAAGGTCATTTTTCTCCCAAGTTCGTTACATGATTTTAGCATCGTGGGAATTTCTCGCCAGTTCTGTTTTATAGGACAAACATTGAAATTGAACTGAGTGTTTTGTTGCTGACAGTATTTCTCAAATTCAATCAAGTTGTTCATGGTATGTTTGAAAGAGGCATTTTTTCGAATTGACTCGTACGTGTCTTTATCAAATGAATCTATAGAAATAGTAATGTTGAACCGCAGTTTGTCAAGCAATTCTCTAACCCTGTTGTTTAAAACAGTTCCGTTCGTAACAATATGGATTTCCGTATTGGGCTTTTGCTCAGCGATACGATCGAGGATATCGTAGTAAATAGGTATGAGAAACGGTTCTCCACCAGCAAATATGAATTGCTTCGCAGCTTCAATGAACGGTTCCAGCTGATCCACAAATTCGGAGTCGAATTGCATCTTTATAGGAGGTAATCCTTCCCTGTTCGCGCGGATTAATGAAGAGAACTGTCCCGTGCACATTGTACACTCTAGATTACAAAGATTGTTTAATGAAAAATCTAGAACAGTGGGCAATTTTTCTGGATTGATTGGAAGTCCATCAAACTGCCTAGTCTTTATCGTATCGATTTCACCATTGTTGAATTGTTCTCCACAAAGTTGACAGCCAAGAGAGAAATCGTTATTTGAGATAAAAGTCCGTATTTCATCGGCCTCTTTTCCAAACCAAGCGTCCTGCACTGACGTTTCCGGGTACGTACCCAGTGATACGGCACTATTGAAACAGCAAACTCGCATACTTCCATTTTGCTCAAATCGCAGAGATTTGAAAGGTGCTTGGCAGACAAGTCCGCGGTCCATCCAAGGACGGTTTTCATTGAGTTTGTGAAAGATATCCTTGTCTAGCCCTTTATCGTTTGGGTTGAGTTTGAACTTAAGTTTGTGTATTGTGGTATTGAAATCCAAATTTTCGAGTGCTTTTAACTCACTACTTATGGTATCCGAAGCCAAGATGAAGTAGGCTGCTGTTTATGAGCGAGTCAACCCGTTGACTGCCCTCCGCTCCCCAAACTTGATTAATCTTCATTGTCATGCCTTGGTGGAGTTTTGTAAATTGCGTTTTAGCTGCCAATTGGTTTTCAAATCGTAAAATGAAGCTACTACAGGGATTTGTTACATTGGAATCATAAGTCCTTATTAGTCTCTTTTTGACAATCGAATCATTTACGGCTGTTAGATTATTGAACCAGCCTTTACAAGCTTCACCTACGCTATTTAGCTGTGTTGAGTCCATAAGGTTGAGATTCACAATTAAATCATGAGTAACTCGATTGGACGAGTAGATGATGTCATCCTCTTGCTTTTTTACTTGTTTAAAGAGTTCAATCAGGTCTATTAGTGATGAATCCTGGTTTGCTAACGAGTAGTTTATGAATGGGTCAAAAACCAGCAGTTTCCCTTTTTTCTTTACCAATACCACAACGTGAGTAAGCTCCGTGTTTGCAAATCCAAAATTGTAAGTGTATGCTTCAAAGCCATTTTCAACAAGAATTTTGGCCATTATTCCCGCAGCCAATCCGCATGTTGCAGTTCCACAATCTTCCTCAAATATCTTAAGAAAGTCCTCAATAGGCAATTGGTCGAATGGCATGCGATAAAAAGTATCGCACAAAGGATGATTAACATTGCCTTCATCACTGTTTGCGGAAACGAAATGCATGACCTCATTTACGAATTCCAACGAGTCATTACCTTCTACAAACTTCGGACATGAATGACAGCGAGACGGTCCTGTCATCCGTATCTCGTCAGTGTAATAGCTTTGTTCAGTGCATCCACTACTTAGCAAGCTCATAATCATGCATGAGACAAGACGCAGTACACTTAAAGGTTTGTGCAACATGTAAGTATCGTTGCGTGTGAATGTAACGTTTTTACATTTTTTTATATGCTAGTCCGCC
>DMRV01000375.1 GCA_003456455.1 Flavobacteriales bacterium | reverse complement strand
TACGCATCAGATGATTATTTCGGGCTTTTAGACCCAAATGAGGGAACATGGTCTTCTTCTGCAACGGATGCACTGGATGTAGGAATTGGCCGATTTGTAGTACGAACTATTGAAGATGCCCGAGTTGTGGTGGACAAAATATATAGGTATGAAGAATTAGGAACCGATGCATTAGATGAAACTCATCTATGTGCGGATGGAACCACCACAAACATCTCGCCTGATTGGAGAAACCGAATAGTTTTTATGGCAGATGACGAAGACAACAATACTCACCTAAATCAGGCGGATCAGTTGGCAAACATTGTGGATACGATGTATCCTGAATACAACATCACCAAGATATATTTCGATTCATTCGTGCAGGAATCAACCCCTGGAGGACAACGTTACCCAGAGGCGAATGCAAGCATGAACACCGAAGTACAACGTGGTGCGCTTATTCTAAACTACACAGGGCACGGGGGCGAGTTAGGCCTTTCTCTAGAGCGCGTTTTGGGAATTTCCGACATTAATAGTTGGACCAATTTCTCAAACCTTCCTGTATTTGTTACGGCAACGTGCGAGTTTACAAGATATGATGACCCAAGTCGTATCTCTGCTGGAGAAATTGTGCACTTAAATCCGAACGGAGGAGGAATTGCTCTCTTTACCACTTCCAGATTGGTTTACTCTGCTCCAAATTTCACGCTGAACAGAAACTTTTACTTAAATCTATTAACCGAGCAACTATGGGGGCCTCCAACCATGGGTGACGTTATCAGAATGACCAAAGTGGCTAGTGGCGGGTCGGTAAACAATAGAAACTTTAGCCTCATTGGTGACCCAGCACAGCGGCTCGCATTTCCATTGCATGACGTGGAGACTCTTACTATTAATGGTGACGATGTAAATTCTCTTACCGACACAATAAATGCGCTGCAGCTCGTTACGGTTACTGGCCGAATAAGAAACAGAAACGGACAATTGATGCCAAATTTCAACGGTATAGTTTACCCAACGGTATTCGACAAAGCTTCGGAGGTCACGACCTTAGGAAATGACCCAGGATCTAGTCCAAGAGCCTTTAACGTGCAGAAAAACCTTATTTATAAGGGAAAAGCAAGCGTAACAAATGGCGAATTCAGTTTCACGTTTGTTGTTCCTAAGGACATTGCCTATACCTATGACTTTGGTAGAATAAGCTATTATGCTGAAGGTGATAACACCAATGCAAGTGGGTACTTTGAGGAGTTTATTATTGGAGGATCAAGCAATAACATCTCTGCAGATGAAACTGGTCCGGTTGTAAACCTTTTTATGAATGATGAAAGCTTTGTATACGGTGGAACTACAAACGAAACCCCGTCACTTTTGGCAATTGTTTCAGACACAAACGGAATTAACACGGTAGGAAATGGAATTGGCCACGACATTACTGCTGTGTTAGACGACAACTCAACAAGTACAATTAACCTTAACGATTTCTATCAGGCGGATCTTGACAGTTACCAAAGTGGTAGGGTGGTTTACCCATTTAGTGGTTTAAGTGAAGGCACGCACACTCTAAAACTAAAAATCTGGGATGTTTACAACAACAGTTCAGAAGCATACACTGAATTTGTGGTATCCGAATCAGCCCAGCTTGCTTTGGACCATGTTCTCAACTATCCAAATCCGTTCACTACAAGAACATCGTTTATGTTTGAACACAATCAAGCCTGTAACAGTTTAGACGTTCAGGTTCAGGTATTCACCGTTTCAGGGAAATTGGTCAAAACGATAAACGAAACAGTTATTTCTAGTGGTTTCAGAAACGACCAAGTTGAATGGGACGGTTTAGACGACTACGGACAGAAAATAGGAAGAGGGGTTTACCTGTACAATTTGAAGGTAAAAACACCTGACGGACAGAAGGCTGAGCAGATAGAGCGCTTGGTCATTCTCAACTAATATTTGCACTACAGACAATGGCTATATTTGCAGCCCTCAAAAAAGAAACGATGTTTAATTTAAGGAGTTTCGGCTCAGTATGTTTGGTGATTTTATTAACCTCAGTTATGGGGTTTGCTCAGACCACTGGTGGTTCAAGTCAGGATGAAAGAGCCGATGATATTCAGTTGAATACCATTACTACCGCTGTTCCATTCTTGATGATTTCGCCTGACGCGCGTGCAGGAGCAATGGGAGATGTTGGTGCTGCTACAGATGCAGATGGCGCATCTATTCATTGGAACCCAGCCAAAATGGCTTTCATCGATAACAAAATGGGGTTTGCAATTTCTTACACTCCGTGGTTAAGAGCATTGGTTCCAGATATCAACTTGGCCTACATTTCGGGTTACGGAAAAATTGGAAAGAAAGGACAGCAAACGCTTTCAGGTTCCTTACGTTTTTTCAGTCTAGGACAAATAGCGTTTACCGATAATCAGGGAAATAGCATTGGTAATTTCACTCCAAGCGAATTCGCATTAGATGTTAGCTACGCTCGAAAACTATCGCGAGAATTCTCAGGTGGTATTTCACTTAGATACATCTACTCAAACCTCACTGGAGGTATAAATGTAGGTGGTGCTGATACAAAAGCGGCACAGACGGCAGCTGCGGATATCTCTTTTTATTACCGAACGGAGAAAATTGAAATTGCTGATAAGAAAACGGTCCTTACAGCTGGTTTAAACATCTCCAACATTGGTGGCAAAGTTTCATACACACAAACAAACGAAGAAGATTTTATTCCAATCAATTTCCGTTTTGGACTAGGGTTCAAATATTTCGCTGATGAACGTAATTCAATCGGCCTCTACTTCGATATTAATAAGCTGATGGTTCCAACACCTCCAGAATATGGTACGAATCAATACTTGCGGGAAGGGCTTGATCCGGGTACTGATCCAGGGCAGCAGGATCATGTTGCCAACTTAGACCCGACTTATCAAGAAATTGTAGCTGGGAAAGACCCTAACCGAAGTGTTCCGAATGGTATGTTTACTTCATTTGGAGATGCCCCTGGTGGAAGTGCAGAAGAGCTACGTGAGATTAATCTTGCTGTTGGAATGGAGTATTGGTACAACAAATTGTTTGCTATCAGAGCTGGGTATTTTCATGAAGCAGCATCTAAAGGGAACAGACAATTTTTCACTGTTGGTGCTGGAATCAAATACAACGTTTTCGGATTGGATTTTGCCTATTTAATTCCGACTACGCAGAGAAACCCACTGGAAAACACATTACGTTTCTCACTAACGTTTGACTTCGAGGCTTTCAAAAAGCAGAACGAAGAGAAGAACGCAGAACCTGTAGATTAATGCAGATTAGAGTCGGTTTCGGCTATGATGTCCACCAACTTGCCAAAGGCGAAGAACTTTGGTTGGGTGGTAAACTAATTCCATCAGAACTTGGCGCAGTCGGACATTCTGATGCAGATGTGCTCATTCATGTTATTTGCGATGCGCTTCTAGGCGCTGCTAACCTGCGCGATATCGGCTTTCACTTTCCAGACACGTCTTCAGATTACAAAAACATCGACAGTAAAATTCTGCTTCGCGATGTAGTGAAACTATTAGAAGAAAAGGGTTATTCCATCGGAAACATAGACAGCACCGTTGCTTTGGAAAAGCCAAAAGTAAATCCGCATATTGTGGAAATGAGAACAATTTTGGCTGATATTATGAAAGTTGATGAGGATGCAGTCTCCATTAAAGCCACCACGTCTGAG
>DMRV01000176.1 GCA_003456455.1 Flavobacteriales bacterium | reverse complement strand
TAGATGTCCGCGGTCTTTGGCATCAATACTATGGTAAAACGGATGAGCAAGTAAAACAGGCAGAAATGCGTTTTATCGAGCCTATTATGGATGCGCTAAGTGACCACGGAATTTCTCAGGAAGAATTTGGCGAGTACTTAATTGCTCGTATGGCACCGAGTAGAAACATCCATCTCAAGAAGATGTACACCGAGATGATGAATGAATTAGATGACGGTGATAAGAAGAACAGTTTAAAAGAAATGCTTGAAAAGCGTGGGGATAATTTAAGCGGAGTTGCTACGGACATTGCAATCCAAGTGGTTAAGAAAATGGAAGCTGAACCGGCATTTCTTAATTTTTTACAGGATAGCAGAGAACCTCTTCAAAAATTCTATGACATGAATCGTGAAGGATTAGATCATAGGGCGGAGTCAGGGCTAATTCAAGGCCCCGGAGCAGCAACGGAAGCTCTAGAAGACGGCACAGCCTCCGGTTCTATCGACGAAGTAAAAGCAATGGTTCAGGCCAGTTCGTTTTTTAATTGGACAAAGGATGGAGGTTCTAAATTCAGCTATAAGTTTGCCGGGAAAGACAGCAATTATTCATACGCACCGATGCAGGGCTTCGAGGGAGGAACTGATACTCTGTATGAAAAAGAAGAAGCTTATGGAGTTGTGGGAAAATCAAGCTCGTCATCCGGTCGTGCATGGGATCAGCCAAAAAATAAATTTCTATTCAAGGGAGCGTTTGGAAGAGAAGAAGATTCTGTCGGGCCGAATCCAGAAACGGTATTTGCTGTTGCTAGACAGCAGTATTTTGAAGGAGGAGTTCGAGGAGCCAAGAATGAAGTGTCTAATTCATTTGGAGCAGCCTTTGAACTGTTCCGAGCAGTAGCATATCACGGAACAGAAATCACCAAGGGTGAACCTCTTGCACCTCTACCGCCCGCTGTTTTAGAACGGATTGAAAAAGACCCAAGCATTATAGAAACCGCCCGCGAAATGTTTGAGGGTAAGGATGCAATCTTTGAGAAAGATTTTAAACAAATCGACATTAAAAAAGACTACGAGATTGTAGAAAAAGATATTCTTGTGGACGGTGAAAAGGTTGAAGGTCTAAGAATGGTCACCCGGGAAATAAGCACCGAGTTTCAAAATGACCCATATGTTTTTGTATACCGTAAAAACGGTGTCCCGTACTATGTACAGTTTAAGAAGGATGCGAATGGTGGCCGGGTTGCTCGTTCCATTAAGAATCTTAGATACGAAGCGCTTCCTACATTTTTAAAAGGTGTTAATAGTGTCACGCGATTTATGGCGAGTATGTTCACCTCAAGAAATCCCGCTTTCATAATACCCAATTTTATTCGAGATCTTGGTACTGCATTTATTCACTTATCCGAGGACGACAAAAAGAAATTTGTTAAAGCTACATTCGGCCGGAAGCGGTTATATGGTTTCTTAGTTGAAACAATGAAGGTTGAAAGAAAAGCGTATAAGGGAGAAATGATACAGCTTGATCCCCAAGGCTTATCAAGAGAAGAGTACGCTAAAAAACTAATCAGCGAAGGAGACTACCAAAGAGTTTATCAATTAGCAAAAGAAGCTGGTGCAAAGGTCGGATATTTCCGAGCTAAGTCAGTTCCCGAGCTTCTTGATGATATGGAGAAGTACGACACCAAGTCCAAAAAGGGTATGCGTGGAGCATGGAATTCTTTTGTTAATTTGCTCGATGTCACAAATACCGGAGTTGAGAATTCAATCCGTATGTCTGCATTCGCATCTGCTGTGGAAGCGGGATATACCGTACATCAGGCAGCGACTATATCCAGGAATGTAACGGTTGATTTCAATCAAAAAGGTGAAATGACCCAGACCATGGGTTCATTATTTGTGTTCTTTGGTGCATCCATGAATTCGATGCATCGAATGATGTCCACATTTAAAAAGCGCAGTCCAGCAGAGCGTAAAAAATTAATTCTCACAATCGCGGGTGCGTCTTTCGGTCTCAGTCTATTCAACCGAATTATGGATGACGACGAGGACGAGCCTATTCCAGATTACGATACAATTTCATCCTATCGCAGGGACACCATGGCAATCATTGGAGATCCAAGAGATAAGAATACCGGATATGTCGGAATACCTCTCCCTCTTGGTTATAACATGTTCTGGGCTTTAGGACAGACAGCTGGGGACTTCGTTGCAAAAACAGTTATGGGACGTGGTGGAGCGGGAGCAGTTGATTTCTTAACTAGAAATTTAAACGCTACTTTAAATGCCTTTAATCCAATTGGTGGTTCAACATTAGCAACCGCAATGATCCCAACCGTGGGAAAACCGGTAGCCGAATTATGGGCAAATCAAAACTTTATGGATATGCCTATCCGCAATGAAGACCGTCCATATGAAGCACCTAAGCCTGCACATATGATGGATCCGAAAAGAACTCAGGAGCATTGGACGGCACTTTCAGAAGGACTTAATAATCTACTTGGCGGTAGTGATGAAGTAAAAGGTTCAGTCGGTGGATTATTTGGAGGCAGCCCATTAAATAGTTTAGAAGGCACCGATATGAAATTTGATATTTCAGGTAGTCAAATGGAGCACTTACTTCTCGGGTATGCTGGTGGTCCGGGGCAGATTGCGAATGCGATGTTTGGCGGTCTATTATTCCCCGCAATGTCTGCTGAAAAGGATTACGGTAAATTTGATCCGAATAAGATGCCTATCGCAAATCGCTTCTACCGATCCACGACCCACGGCTCGCGAGTTAAGAACTTATACTACCAAGTTCGGGAAGCGAACAAGATCGCAGATCGTGCGATTAAAGCAGCTAAGATCGCCGGTCCAAAAGAATTTAATGAAGCTCAGAAAAACTTAAAAGGATTGTTAGCCCTATCAAGCAATATAAAATATGCCGATGCCTTTAAGAAAAAGGTAGCAGCTCAAAAGTCGAAGGTCGAAGTCTCAAAAAGCTTAACCCAGGATCAAAAATTGCAACGCATTGCACAACTCGAACAGCGTGAACATGATGCATATGTTAAGGTCATCAAGAAAGCACAGTCGCTTGGAATTTCATGAAACAAACAAATTTACGGCTTACAAAAAAACAGGAGGAGAAACTTGTAAAATACGCACTAGAGCGTGTTGAGCAGTTAAAAGAGGATAATAGGGAACGCATTGAGAACGATAAGATTTCGTGGAAAATGTATCACAACGATCGTACAGATCGGGTAGGGTACGACGGAATATTTAGTCACTCTAATTTGTCGGTTCCTATGACCAGCTTAGTGGTGGATCACTTCATGGCTCGCGCTGAAGATGAGATCACAGGTACTTCTCCATACTTTAAATTCGAAGCTCAGGGAGCAGGCGATATCGATATGGCGGAGACCTACGATAAATACTTTAATTGGAAAATTGAGGATCAGGCAAATACCAGAGAGAGACTCGAAGAATCTTACCTCCATTTATTTATCCAACGGGCTTTAGTCCTGAAAGCGGTATACGAAGAAGATGTTTCCACTTGGTACGATTACGAAAGAAATGGACTCTTTAATTTACAGACTCAGGAATTTGAACAGATCCCAGGCCAAGGACCAATAATCGAAGGCGAA
>DMRV01000342.1 GCA_003456455.1 Flavobacteriales bacterium | reverse complement strand
GGGGTTTTGGTGAGAAGCGCCACACAGATTACTGAGTTGGAATTGGCGGCCTCTTCAAGCCTGAAAGTGATTGGGAGAGCAGGAGTGGGGCTCGATAATATCGACCTGAAAGCTTCTGAAACAAATGGAATTACAGTTGTAAATACACCAGCTGCATCTTCACAATCTGTGGCAGAATTGGTCTTGGCGCATCTCTTTACAGTATCTCGTTTTCTACAATTGTCGAATAGAGAAATGCCCGTTTCGGGAACTACTGATTTCGCGAAGCTGAAGAAAAGTTACGCCAAAGGCTCGGAACTGCAAGGAAAAACGTTGGGAATTGTAGGCATCGGACGTATTGGGCAAGCCTTAGCTAAAATGGCACTCGGACTCGGAATGAAGGTCATTGCACATGATCCTTTTATCCCCGAAGTCGGTCTCACGTTTGATGTACATATATATGGTGAGGTAAAAGTTTCACTGTCCACTATTTCATTGGATGAATTACTGAGTCAATCGGATGTCATTTCTTTCCATGTTCCAAAGCCGAAGCATGGCTCCATGATTACTACTTGTGAGTTCACCAAGATGAAAGAAGGTGTTGTCCTTATAAATGCTTCTCGTGGTGGTGTCATTAATGAAGACGATTTACTCGCTGCATTGGATTCGGGAAAAGTTGGAGCTGCTGGACTGGATGTTTTTGAGAATGAACCAACGCCTAAAGATGAATTATTGAATCATCCAAGAATTTCAGTAACGCCTCACATTGGCGCGTCAACCAACGAAGCTCAGACACGTATTGGTATCGAGCTGGCCGAAAAGGTCATCGCAGCCATCGGCTGATTTTATCATATTTACGCAATGGCACGGGTTAAACCTTTTCGGGGCATTCATCCTCGACCGGATATTGCTGCGAAAGCAGTAAGTCGGCCGTATGATTCCTATTCCAAAAAAGAGAGAAAAGAAATTCTTCGCACAAATGAAGATTCTTTTCTGAATGTAATTCGTCCTGACGTTCTAACGGGCAAAAAATATCCAGCCAATTCGCCTCAGCTTTTTGCCCAAAGCAAATGGGTTTACGACCAACTCTATGATAAAGGAGTTTTTCAGCAAGACGATAAACCGAGTTTCTACGTTTATACACAGCACATTGGTAGAGCTTCTTTTACTGGGATAATGGGTTGCGCTTCTGTCGAAGATTACGATAGTGGTGTTATCCGTATTCATGAACAAACTATTGCTAGCCGCGAGAAAGTCTTGAAAGAATATTTGGCTGTTTGCGATATAAATGCTGAGCCTGTTTGTTTCACGTATCCGCGTAATGGAAGTTTGGAGTTGCTGACCGAGATTATTAAGCAAAATCCACCACTCATAGAGTTTGAAGATGATGAAGGCAAGAAACATCAACTTTGGCGTGTAGATGAACAGGAATGGACGTCCAAGTTCTCAGAAAAACTAGGATTGCTTGACCATATATACATAGCAGATGGCCATCACCGCTCTGCGTCATCAGTTTTATTGGCACACGAAAAATGGACAGAGGGAGGAAGAATTACTGGTGATGAGCCATGGAATTATTTTCTTGGAATCTTTTTCCCAGATGACCAACTTAAGATATACGAGTTTAACCGTGTGGTGAAAGATCTTGGTGATAAAGGTGTTTCGGAGTTTCTAGAAGCGTTATCGGACGATTTTGAAATTCATTTCAAGGAGCAAATTCCAATCAAACCCGAACAGCAAGGGCATTTCGGAATGTGCCTAGGCGGGTTTTGGTACAAATTGGTTTACAGGCATCGCAGAAGTTCAGAGGTTGTAGCTGCGCTTGATGTGAGTATTCTTTCAAATAAGATTCTTGCTCCGCTTCTCGGTATTCGTGACCTCAGAAATGACGACCGCATCAGTTTCGTTCCTGGAACAAAGGGACCGCAGGAGTTGGAACGATTGGTGAATACCGGGAAATACAATGTGGCGTTCTCGCTTTTTCCTGTTTCGGGAAAAGAGTTTTACGCTATTTCTGATCAAGGCAAAACCATGCCGCCCAAAAGCACCTATGTAGTTCCGAAACTATTAAGTGGATTGTTGATTTACAGTTTGGCCGACTAATTCCCCACGTGCCCTTCCTCCGTCTGTTCGGCTAGGTATTTAGAAATGGTCCATCGGGAGGAGAATTGTTTCGCTTCTCGCCTAACTTGATTATGCGAAAACCATCTGAAGTACCATTAGCGTAACTACTGTGTTCAAGAGTAGGCGTACTCCCTTCTTCCATTTCAGAAGTCGATCACTTAACGAAAGAAACAAGAGCACCATCAAAACAATAATTAGCTGAGCTGCTTCAATGCCGATGTTAAAGCCAAGTAATGGGGTTACTATACTTTCTCCTTCAAATAGCATGGCCGAAAGAAAGTTGGAAAAGCCCAGTCCATGAATAAGACCAAAAAAGAGGATGACAAAATATATCAGATAACCCTTTGGTGTGCGATATTCATTTTCCTTAAGAAGTGCCCAATAGTTTAGTAGGCAGCTTATTAAAATCGTTATAGGAATTAGCCACTCAATTAAATCTGGATTAACATAGATTTTATCTAGAGCGGCAAGTGCAAGTGTTATGGTATGGCCTACGGTAAATGCCGTAACAAGAGCTGCAATTTTGCGCAAATCCAGTATGGTGTACAAAAGACAGAAAGAGACGATGAAATACAGGTGGTCTAATCCGTCCGGATCCAGAATATGTTCAATACCAAGTTGAATATAATGTCCCACTAGTTGAGTTCAATTTTCACTCTTGGATTATCCATACTTAATAGATGATGCTTGTCTATATGTAGTATGTCATTTTTTTGTTTCTCGGAAGCGTCACACAATAATGTATTGGTTAAAAACACTTCTTTGGTTGCATCCAATGGGGCATCTGTGCTCATCTGAAGAACCAACGCCAGTCGGTTTCTTGAAAAAGAAACGGTGTCAATCCTAAGTTCAATCTTTTTGCTTGCCTGTTCAAAATAATAGTGACTAGTCAGGTATTGCTGCAATGCCTTTGTGCTATTGCTTTCAATGTTAGAAAAGTCGACAGGCTGCAAGTCGTATAACACTTGCATCTGTGCGGTTATATCATCCAAAAAAATTCGCGCCTGCAGGTCAACTACACCTTCTGAGTTGATGACCAACTTACTAAAGGACATCTTTAAGGGGTGCATCTTGTAGCTGGTGTCCGCTGCTGAGAAAATGAATACAAAAGCAAAGAGTATTAGTCGCATGCTGTCAGTAGGTGATTAATGATAACTTAATTGCCAACATGTTCATCCTCCGACTGTTCTGCAAGGTACTTGGCAATGTTTGGTCGAAAGTAGTTTTCTCCTTTCATCACTTTGCCGTCTTCACGGTAAATAGGCTTGCCGTCAGCATCAAGCTTGCTCATGTTGCTGCGGTGTATTTCGTCAAATATGTCGGCAATGCGGTGCTGCAAACCATGAGCACAAATGGTACCGTAAAGAATGTACATCATATCGCCAAGCGCATCAGCAATTTCAACCAAGTCGCCATTCTCAGCAGCTTCTAGGTATTCCTCATTTTCCTCATGCATTAGTCGATGCCTAAGCAAATAACTTTCCTTACCAATGTTGTGTGCAGGCTCATCATTATTATTAATTCCAAACACACGGTGGAATTCATAAACCGCTTCTATCTTTTCTTTTAGAGAATGTTCTTTGCTCATATTTTTAATCTAAACAACCATTAATCGTATTAAACATGTCAGTTCGAGTGATTGGAGGCACGACAATCGTATCGAGAACTCAATAATAAAGGAATACGCTTTTGTAAGTCTGTCCGGCCCGTGCTTCTGTTCGTTCAGTCAAGTTAAGAGCTGAATCATAAATGTAATCTGTACGTTCAGTAACTGCACTCGTAGAGTCTGTAAACTGTACAAAAGTGAGCAGCCCATTCTCAGAATTGTATACCTCTCTGCCAATCAGTTTGTGGTCTGCAGTAAAGGATGAAACCCGGTTTTGTCCGGTGCTGAAGTACTCAAAGTTGCGGTAAGATACCTGCACGCTGTCTTTATCATAAGCGTAAATCCGATACAGATTTCCATCATCCAAAAAATACCTATACACGAAAAACCGATTCAATTCACCACCATGGAAATACGCTTCTTGTAGCCGCTTACCATTCTCGTAAGTAATTTCTAAAACACTATCGTTTGCGCCATAAACCACCTGCCAAAGACTATCAATATCATTGTAATGAAACGTCTGAATGCGAGATACTTCATTCGGAAATTGTTCGGAAATAATTTGGGTTTGGCCATTTTCAAACCACTCCGTAACCGTTTTTGCCAGCCTTAAGCCCGAAGTGTAAAAATCAGAAACGGCAACAGAGTCACCATAAAGTTTAAACTCAACATAACCTTCCGGACTCTCATTGAAATAACGATATTCTCTACAAAGTTCACCTTCGGGACCGTCATCAATGCAAGGTGCGAGCTCATCAGTAGAGCAGGCCCCAATCACAATTAATCCGAAAAGGAAAGCAAGTTGTTTCATTAAGATGCGAATGTAGGAATATCACGATTTTGTTAAGGTCAGCGTGATGTCAATACTATCAAACTCGAAATCTTAAATTTGAGTCCCCTAATAAATCAAAACCATGAAAAAGTTAGTTGTTCTATTGATGATTTCTGTACTTGGACTCG
>DMRV01000263.1 GCA_003456455.1 Flavobacteriales bacterium | reverse complement strand
AATTCCGCAAGCGCCAAGAATAGTGGCTGCTTCCATCAAGTTCTCATCAATATAAAGTGTTGAGCCAATCTTATCGAACAGCTGTTTCATGGCTTCGCGTTGTTCAGTTGAAGCTCCAGATTCGCAGATAAGTGTCATACTCTCATTCACATCTGCAGCGGTATTTGGCATAGCACGAAATATCGGTAGTTGCTTTCCGCTCCATTTGGCCAGTTCTTGCAGTGTAATTCCTGTAGCCAGACAAACCAGTGTGTGTTTACCGCTTTTTAAGGAAGAACTTATCTCTTTCAAAATGGGTTCCACGTTATAAGGCTTCACTCCTAAGATTACCACATCAGCGCTCTTAACCGCCTCAGAATTATCTGAGGTAATAACAACGCCTTTATCTGCCAAGGCTTTAAGCGATGCTGTGTTTCGTCTCGTTAGTATCAGGTTAGCCGCTTCAAACCCATCATCTAGCATTCCATGAACAATGGTCGATCCTAAATTTCCACAACCGATAATTGCTATTTTTCTATTTTTCATTTCAATCCGAATTGAATTCAAAGTTAGGTATATCAGCACGCAATATTTCCGTAATATGCACGTAGTTGTCGAAAATCAATCCCATGAAATCCAGTTACGCTACGTTATTCTCTGTTTTTGTTCTGGTCTCGTTTACACTTTTTGGGTGTAATCAAGAACCCGATTGCGAAGAAGGAACAGTCGACCCCAACTGTATATGCATCGAAATATATGCTCCTGTTTGCGGTTGCGATAAGGTTACCTACAGCAACGATTGCCACGCAGAATGTGCTGGAATCACCGACTACACGGAAGGGGAGTGCAATTAAGATCTACCATTTCTGTTTGTTTCGTTCTCCTTGTAGTTCTGACGGGAGCATTGGGTTGTAAAAAGGATGTAGTTGAAACTTGTTCCGAATTACCTATGAGTGCCAGTTTTCAAGTTAATAATCAGGAGTTTAATTCCTTAGAGGAGAAACGTTGGTTGAGAAGTGGTTCGCAACATTCGCTACAGTTTATGCAAATGAGGCCCAGCGGAGACCAACATGTGGTCATCGTTATTTTCAATGGAGATACAACTGGCAATTACCCACTGCTTGGAATTAATGGAACTCACCGGCTATCATATTTTGCACCCGGTGTAAATGCTACCACATTTGAAGACGTAGTTATACCTGGAGTACTAGAGATTACCAATTTTGATGAGAGCCCCAGTTGTCTATCGGGAAACTACACGTTTGAAGTAGGTACACTTCAAATTTCAGGAAAATTCGAAAATCTACGGTCTGATTAGACCAAACTCCTTTGCTATCCAATAAGTGGAATGAAAACCGATGTCCACCGAAAAAAGACCATCGCTTCCGCCTTGGTCTTTTTCGTCTCCAACATCCACTGCCAGAACGTGCCCCATTCCGTCAAACTCGTAGTAGACAATTTTCTCCGATTTTGAATCGGACCATGAGCTACGTTTCACCTTCGGATTGTCTTGAAAATGTTCTTGAATCGTAACGGAATCACGGTCAATCTCATGCAAACCCGTCCATTGTTCCATGATTTCATTCGCGTTTTTGGGGTCTACTACAGGGTCCTTGGTGCCATGTAGGATAATCATCTTTGGGTACTCGCCCCTAAAATCTGGATTCGCTAAACGCACCCTTCTCGACCATTCCCAGGATTTCTTGTCTATCCATCCAAGCATACTTCCAACGCGAGAAACTATGTTTGTAGCTCCATATGGTCCTCCCGAGTATGAAGCAACCGCGTTCAACTCTCCAGGATATAAAGACGCAACCGTTACCGACATGGCGGCACCGGCCGAAACGCCACTCACATTTACGCGCATAGTGTCAATCTGGTAGTTGGCAATCATAAATTCCATGGCTTGATGAATAGAGCCCAACTCGCCTTTATCTCGCTCAGTATCCTTATCGTAAAACCAGTTAAAACATCGGTTCGTATTGTTCGTCCCTTTCTGTTCGGGATAGGCTACAATGAAACCGTTCTCATCTGCCAGCTTATTCCAGCCACTTAGTCGCATCATTCCGTGTGCATCTTGGTTGCAACCGTGCAGCACAACTACTAACGGAACTTTTCCTTCAGGAAGGTTTTTCGGTACATGAACAAACAAGCGGAGGTGACCGGGGTTCTTTCCGAACTTTTCAATCTGGGTCATGTCCTGACCTGTAGCAGACAGAACGAGGAGAAAAAAGAAGCTCGGAAAAAGGAGACGTAACATCTGGTTGTATATTCAACGCCAAAGCTGTTAAAGAATTATGAAACCATCAGAAAAAGGGCTAGAATTAGGAACGTTTCTAAACAACTTTCTTCGTGAGAAAAAGCAAATTCCGCATGCCACTCCTAATATTTTTAATCCTCGCATACAAGGTTGGCTTACAGGTTTTACCAATGGTTATGCTGAACTTTTAGATTTGAATGAAAGCGATACGCAGACGCTGATAAATGCCATATACGTGAATATGTTCGATGGCACCAGCACAGGCCAGCGAATGGGATTAGACACACTTTCCGAGCGTCAGAGGATTTTGCAAACAGGTCCAACTATAGGTTACAACGCTATTTATTTTGATTTTATCGAAAAGGGAAAAGCAGACGCAAAGCCACATTTTGCGGATGCCGATTATTCACTATTACTGTATTCTCTGCTGTGAAAAAACTTCTTGTTCTAATTCTGGGTTTGGTATCGTTTTCTGCTTCGGCACAAATGAAAGCGACTGACATCAAAGGGATTCAATTCTATTCTGGCACGTTTAAGTTTGATGGAAAACTCGGTTCCTATAAAGTGAAGGAGCACAAGTTTAAACCGCTAGATATCGAACCTAAAGTGACGGTGACGGATGGTTCTTTATTTGTGGGCTCTCTGGAAGCTAGCGTTACGAAAGTGACCATTAAAGTGAACCAAGGGCTGCGTTATTTCGGTGGTGGCGAGCAGTTCTCGCACGTAGAACTTACAGGTGAAAAAGTTCCATTTATTGTGGAGGAAAACGGCATTGGCCGGGGAGACCAGCCTGCAACTCGAACAGCCAACTTGGTTGGCGCAGGTGGGCACGAATGGACTACGTATTGTCCTATTCCGCTTGTCCTTTCTACCGACAATAAAGCCTATTTGATTGAGAACGATTGTTACTCAGAAATTGATCTGACCGTAGATGGAGAAATAACGTTTACCGCCCACGATAATGAGCTTAAGTTGCGCGTATTTGAAGCCGATTCTCCGAAGGAACTTCTTCAGGAAATAACGGCCCATACTGGTCGTATGCCTGAATTACCCGATTGGACTTACGGTACGATACTCGGTATTCAAGGTGGTGCAGAACGTATAAAGCAATTGGTGCAAGATGCCCAAGTGTATGGGAACCCTGTCTCGGCTATTTGGATACAGGATTGGGTAGGGAAGAAGCAAACGAGCATTGGTTCTCGCTTGCGTTGGGAATGGAAGCCAGACGAGAACACGTATCCAAACTTCAAGCAGTTTTGTTCGGAGATGAATGCTCACGACATTAAAGTAATGGGCTACATCAATCCGTTTCTGTTGGAAGAAACGGACATGACCAATGAAGCGTTGGAAAAAGGCTACATCATTCGCAAACCCGATGGTTCACCGTATTTGATTCCTTTCGGTGGTTTCAAGGGCTACATTATCGACCTCAGTAATCCAGAAGCTTGGGATTGGATAAAGGACATCATCAAAACGAACATGATTGGTAACGGACTGAGCGGTTGGATGGCCGACTTTGCCGAGTGGCTTCCGTTCGATTGTAAACTGCACAGTGGACAAAACCCAAAGGATTATCATAACCGCTTTGCAGCCGATTGGGCAAAAGTGAACAGAGAAGCTATAGAGGAAGCGGGTAAGTTGGGCGAAGTTGTCTTCTTCTCTCGTTCGGGCTTTACGGGTTCTTCGGGTATTTCTACGCTGTTTTGGGCAGGCGACCAATTGGTGGATTATGGCCCTAATGATGGACTAGGTTCTGCCATTACTGCTATGCTGAGTTCTGGATTGAGCGGCATGAGTCTTAACCACTCAGACATTGGAGGCTACACCGCGCTCAAGTTTCCATTCTTCAAGAATTATCTCCGAGATAAGGAAGTGCTGCAACGTTGGATTGAATTGGAAGCCTTTACACCACTTTTTAGAACACACGAAGGGTTGTTACCTAACGATATGGTGCAGTATTACACTGACAGTGCTACACAAGAGTTCTTTGCTCGCTTTGGCAAGATTCATAAAGAGCTAGAGCCGTACTTCAAAACCCTGATTAAAGAGGCTAGCGAAACAGGTATTCCTGTTATCCGCCATCCATGGTTGGTTTGCCCGAATGACACCAATTGCTTGAATACCGAATACCAGTTTTTTGTAGGGGATGATATGCTTGTATTACCCGTTACCGAACGCGGGCAAACCAGTGTAAGTGGTTATTTTCCTGAAGGAAAGTGGGAACACTATTTTTCTAAAGAAGTGCTAGAAGGTGGTGCGTGGAAGAGGGTAGAGGCTCCTGTTGGAACGCCCGCGATTTTTTGGCGGAAGTAATCTCAAAAGCACGGTTCTATCAAAACTTTTACTTTCGCAGTACAAACACCCTAGACTAGTATCTCAGAAAGCAGCGCAACAAAACAACCATTTATGAAAAGTATCCAACCATGGGTATTCTTTTCTTCAGCTGCGCTTATAACACTTTTTGTTTCCATTACCATCCTAAATCAGGAGTCGGCACGGGAGCTGTTTCTATCGGTACAAGAGTTTATTTCAAACACATTCGGTTGGTTGTATGTACTGGCCGTTAACATTATTCTATTCTTCGTTGTCTACTTAGGCTTTAGCAAGTATAATACCATCCGTTTAGGCGGAAAAGACAGCAAACCTGAATTCAGCACGTTTGCGTGGCTAAGCATGCTTTTCAATGCAGGAATTGGATTGGTGCTCATGTTCTATAGTGTGGCAGAACCCATTTTGCATTTTTCCAATCCTCCATACGGAGAACCGGGAACATTGCTAGCTGCAAAAAACGCACTCAATATTTCCTACTTGCATTGGGGTTTCCATGGTTGGACCATCTACGCCCTTATGGGATTATCCATTGCATTCTTTAGCTACAACAAAGGATTACCATTAGGAATTCGGTGGGTACTCTATCCGCTTTTGGGCGAGAGACTGAGAGGTCCTATTGGACACTTCATTGATACAATGGCTGTGGTTGCCACCATGTTCGGATTAGCCACTACGCTTGGGCTAGGTATTCAGCACATTAACTCGGGTTTGAACCACTTGTTCGGACTAACCGAAAGCGCCAATGTTCAAGTTGCTCTCATTGCCATCATCACACTATTTGCTACGGCATCTGTGGTTTCGGGTATTCATAAAGGAATACAGGCACTAAGCAAGGTGGCATCTGTAATGGCCATTATGCTTATGGCTTTTATGCTGATTGTTGGACCTACGGTGTTTATTCTCAGTTCATTGGTTCAGAGCTCTGGCTACTACATTCAAAGCATTTTAAGTACGGGTACTTGGATGGAAGTGTATCGTGGTACTGATTGGATGCATAGTTGGACCTTCTTCTATTGGGCATGGTGGTTTGCATGGGCACCATTTGTTGGGCTTTTCATTGCACGCATTTCCAAAGGACGAACCATCAAGGAATTCTTGTTAGGAGTTGTGGTTGCCCCAACGGCTGCAATTATTGCTTGGATGGGGATTTTTGGGAGCACGGCTTTCCATATAGAGTTGTTTGAAGGTGGTGGCATTACCGAAGCCGTGAACGAAGACATCGCCAAGGCGTTGTTCACGCTTTTAGAACACTTCCCCATGTCTTATTTCAGTATTCTGTTTGTGGTGATAGCAGGTATTATCTTCTTCGTTACATCTTCAGATAGCGGCTCATTGGTTATCGATTTTATTACCAGTGGCGGAAAGGAAAAGACAGATGTGCGTCTCCGCATTTTCTGGGCATTAATGGAAGGTATTGTTGCTTCTGTACTTGTGCTGGGTGGCGGGCTCATTGCCTTGCAAACTGGTTCGCTCGTAACAGGATTACCTGTTTGTATTCTGATGCTGTTTGTGTGCTATTCTATTCTGAAAGCGTTGAGGGAGGAGTACAATATGCTTGAAAAGAAGGCAAGGAAAAAGTTAAAGAAGAGGCTGAAGAAACAGGCTAGGTCTTCGGTACAACTCTTCGTTCAAAAAATAACTCACCCCCGTTCAGCAAGCTGAATTCCCCCTCTCTTCAAAGAGAGGGGTGGTCGCTTCTGCGACCGGGGTGAGTTGGTACTGGTGAGTTAGATTTATACTACTGCCTTTCGGATTTCAGCCAGCACCTTACTTATGTCTTTCGATAGTTCGTTATTAGTAAATCGAATCACGCGAATACCTAATTCCTCAATAATGGCGGTGCGACCTTCATCATATTCCTTTTGGGAATCATGAATCTTACCATCCAATTCAATCACGAGCTTTTTCTCGTG
>DMRV01000013.1:1222-7921 GCA_003456455.1 Flavobacteriales bacterium | reverse complement strand
GCCATTCAGAGTGCAATCATTACAGACTTTAACATCACTACTTCGTGATGGAAACGCCTGTTCTGCTTCTCGTTTACAATCGCCCTGAGCAAACATTCCGCGTGTTGCAACGGCTTAAAGAATTTGGCGTTACAACCATTTTTGTTTCTGGCGATGGGCCAAAATCAAAGGATGACAGAATTAAGACGGATGAGGTGAAATCTTGTGTCAATCGGTTTTCCTCGATTATTTCAAATGTTCAATTCTTAGAGAAAAATGAAGGCTGCAAAAAAGCCGTGATTACTGGAATAAATTGGTTCTTCGATAATGTTGAAGAAGGAATCATTTTAGAAGATGATTGTATGCCGAGTGAGCATTTTTTCGCTTTCACCAATGACCTATTAAACCGTTACCGAAACGAACGAAAAGTTTGGATGATAAGCGGGAACAATCCGCTTGGAAAATGGGAAGCAGAAGGAAATCACTTCTTCTCACGTATAGGCCACATTTGGGGTTGGGCAACATGGAGAGACCGCTGGGATGATTTCCGTCCTGAATTACCATACATCCAATCATTCATTGATGACAATGGTTTTAAAAAAGCATTCGGCCCAACTCAGTTAGCTGAATCGCGCAAGCAACTTACCATCAAAGCCAAACGTGGCGAAATTGACACGTGGGATTACCAATGGATGGCACAAATTCTAACTAAAAATGGGTTGGCGGTTGTTCCTTCAAAAAATCTGGTTGAGAATATTGGATTCGATAATGACGGAACAAATCTGACCGAAAAGCCAAATTGGATTCAGAATGAAGCAACGCTAAAACCACTTCAAATATCAGAACGGTCTATTGTAATTGACCGTGAATATGAGGTGGAATTGGAGCTGTGCAGGCGTTCCGCTTCGAGAGCGAATAAATCAGCCTTTCATTATTCTGAAGTCGGGAAGTCGTCCAGTCAGAAACTAAAAATTGTGCTTATCAACTCTACTGATGTTGGTGGCGGAGCTGAGAAAATCACACTCAACATTCATGAAGAGTTATTAAAACGCGGACCGGATGGTAAGCTCCTTGTTCAAGATAAGAAGTCTATTTTGGATACTGTTCAGGAATTGAATTCTGACCCAATCGAGCAAATTCGAAAGCTAAATCCTGATGTGATTCACATCCACAACCTCCACGGAACAGCTTTAAAACTGAATGAAATCGCAAAGATTTCTCATGAAATACCCGTCATTTTTACACTTCACGATTCTTGGTTGACAACAGGTAGCAATAGCCATCCCTTTGTTCTAAACCGAACGGAGCTATCGTTCTTAGAAATGATGGAATGGAAAAAGGAACTCAGTAAACGAAGAGAGTTAATCACTCAATCGAAAATCAGATTTACAGCTCCAAGTCAATGGCTGCGCGAAAGGTTTTTTGAAGCTCAGGGTATCAAAGCGCATTTCGTTACAAACGCCATCCAAGATGTGGAATCAGCAAGCATTAAACCTCCTTCAGAACGCTACATTCTTTTTGTGGCAAACAATGCCGAAACCAACCCATACAAAGATTTCGAAACGCTTAAAACTGCTTGGACAAGGGCCAATTCTGAATTAAAGGACAGAAGTGTTGATTTAGTTTGCGTGAGTGGTCCTGTCAAAGAAGAACAGTTTGAAAATGGTCGACTGATTACGCTATCAAAACGTGACAATTGGGAGGTTGTAGAGTTGATGAAACACGCACTTTTTGTGGTTCAGGCGAGCAAACAAGACAATTCACCTCTTACCATTTTGGAAGCACATTCGGCTGGCAAACCTGTTGTGGCCTCTTTAGCAGGTGGTATTCCCGAGATGCTTTCGGACGAAGAATTGGAATTTGCTTTTGAGTCGAAAAACGCAGGACAATTGCAACGGAAAATAGTCGAAGCAACTCACACTTCGGATAAAGGTAATTTTGCATATCGCGCTTCAGTATTGACACCATTCAGCAAAATGGTTGATGCTTATCTTGGTCTTTATCTAGAAATGGCGAATGCCTGATTTTACCATTGTCACACCTGTACTCAATCAGGTTCAGCAAATAGAAAAGTGTATTCTTTCTGTGCTTGGGCAGAATTGTGATGTACAGTACATCATTATTGATGGCGGCAGCACAGATGGCACGGTTGATATCATCCGCAAATACAAAGACCGAATATCTTATTGGGAGAGCAAACCAGACCGTGGTCAAAGTCATGCTACTAACAAAGGTTTGGCTATTGCCGAGGGAACGTTTTTCAATTGGCTGAATGCTGATGACCAACTAACAGAAAACGCGCTAAAAAACGTAATTGAAACTACATCAGAAGAAACTCAAGTTGTTGTAGGCAAGTGTGAACATATTGATGAGAATGGAAATCGAGTTGCCATTGGAGGGGCTAGGATTTGGGATTCTTTAGAGGCAACCCTTGGAAATTATAGCATGGGGCAGCCATCAGTTTTTTACCGAACCGAATTAATGAGAGAGTTTGAAGGTGTAAATGCAGGTTTGCATTACTGTATGGACATGGATTTATGGTTTCGTTTTCTCACCGAAATGGGGCAGAAAAACATCCAAACAACAGAAAAGGTATTGTCAAAATTTCTAGTGCATGATGAGTCAAAATCAAGTTTGCATTCAGAAAAGATGAACACAGAGAAATATGGCATCTATCATGCTCTGCTAACAGAATTTGAGCTTCCCGAAATTCTCACACAATTCTTCACCGAATTTCCTGTTCCAAAATCTGTTCAGTACAGCTTACCAGCAGATTTGAATCAAAACGAACTCTTTTCTCAATTTGCTTGGCACTTAATGGTTGATGCTTATGGCAGAAAACAAACTAATGAATGTAGTGCCTATTTAGACATGGTAAAAAAAGGCTCGCGACTTTCTACAACTGAAGTATTACAATGGAAAGCACGGATTGCTTCAATTAAGTTTCTGAAGCAATGAAGGATGACCATTTGGTTAGTGTTTTGATGCCCGCTTTTAACGCGGAGAAATTCATTGCTGAAGCCATCAAGTCTATTCTGAATCAGAAATACTCTAATTGGGAATTGCTGATTTTGGATGACGCTAGTACGGATTCCACCGCGGCAATTATTGGTTCATTTCAAGATAAACGAATCAAAGTTTTCAGTCATACGGAAAACAGAGGGTATCTTGATTCGTGCAATGAATTGTTTCATAAAGCCAGAGGTACATTTATTACATTTTTAGATGCAGATGACTACTGCATACCAAACCGATTAAGCAGTTGTTTCGAGCAATTTGAACTAAATCAGAAACTGGATTTCCTAACAACCGACTACGTGCGCATTTCGGAAACGGGGGAATTGGTTTCTGAAAATCATATTTCGATTGATTATGGTCGCTACGCAACTGACCCAAAATACTATCCCACCATTTGCTGCGCAACTATTTTTCTCAGAAAAGAATTGTTGGCTAAGGTTGGTGGGTATCGTCCATTATTTAAAGAAATTGGTGGCGAAGATTACTACTGGGTTTGGGAGTTATCGCGGGCTGGAATAGGACATCACTTACCTGAATTGCTCTATCATTATCGCTTTCATCCAACGCAGGCGAGCGTTGCTCATAAGAAAGATTTAAGTTTGTTTCTTCCAGAGCTCATAGAGCAATTAAAGATTGCCTTCCAAGAAGTGCAGTGGGAAGAACCCAAAGCTGAAATGATTAGCAAGAACGTTAGAGAACTTTATGTTCAGTCTCCATTTCAATTGCATCTACGGAAAGCGCAGCAATCCATAAATAGACCAGAAGTTCCGTTTTGGAACCACGCAGTAAAATGCTTTATTCAGGTCAGAAAACACGAAGAACTCACCTCGTTTGTTTACCTAATCTATTCTTGGGGAGCTAAACGTATCAAGAGCGCAGCCCAGTAATTTTGAACAGCGCCAATCCAAATTTCAGCTTCAACCGTTCAGACCGCGATGGTGCTTCGCTAATTCGCTTATTGAATATTTTTTCTCGAATCTCACGCTGAAAGGCTTGATCCGCCCTAGTTGTTTCTGGGCTGGTAAGATTCGCGTTGTGTCTCACGTCAAACTCTGATAATGCTTTTTCGAGATCGCCTTCTGCTTCAATAAGTTGCCAAAATTTCGTGAACGTTTTTTTGGGATCATCAATATCTACCCTAACCATATTGGTTTTATCTCGGAGAAAAAGATTGATGGAAGACGTTATACCATCGATGAATTGTGTTGTAACAGTTAATTTATCCGAGTCTGACAATAAGTCAGGAACATTCCCCAATAATCCAGTAAAAAATTTAAGATTGTTAAAACTATGACCCCAGAGTTTACTACAACTTGTCACTACTTTTCCCTTCTCGCGCTCTAGATGAACATAGAATGCTTCATTACCGTAACGCTCGTCTAGACTTCCAAGCATCCAAGAAAGATTGTTGTCTACTTCAATATGAGAAGGTGGGTAGTTGAGTCGGGAATCGCCTATTGACGAAGAGCGTGACTCATGAGCAGAAGTGTAATTGATAATATGCTGGCAAGCCTTGGCAAAAGTGGCAGAGCCGCACCTTCCAGTATTCAAAACAAAAATATTTTCGAATTTCTTTTTCACCACAACTAAAAACAGACAACTCTTCAAATAAGTCCTTATATAGGAGCAGAGTCTATAATCCCCCCGAAAGTAAGGCTTTGGTTCATGTTAATATACGCCCAGAACTTGCGTATTAAAGAAACAAAATGCAACCTACCAATCTTAGACTAAAGGTGCATTTTATTTGAGACGTTTATTGGGAAAGACAACATTTCAAGCAGCTTAAAGCTTGTATTTCCAAACGGCATCATAGTCGTCTTAGAAAGCAGGATTGAACATAGTCAATCTCCCAAATTAAATCATCGATTACCAATCTGCCAACTTTCGTAGAATCTTCAGCAAGTTGGGGTCGCTCGGGCGTGGTGCATTATCATCAACCACTTTACCCTTTTTATCAAATATTAAGTAGCGCGGAATACTGCTGACCCCGAACTTGGAAGTTGCTTCTGAACCCCAACCTCCTTTAGAGAGACCATGAACACCTTCAATTCCGAGTTCTTCGATGGCGCGTTTCCACACAGTTTCGGTATTGTCGATTGAGATGTAAAGAAATTCAATACTCTTTTTCTCTTTCTTACTTAATTGAGCTTTCAGAGCCTTGGCAGCAGGAAATTGTTTGCGACATGGTCCACACCAACTTGCCCAAATATCTAGGTAAACCACTTTACCCTTCAGTTCTGAGAGTTTGAACATCTTGCCATTCAAACCTTGCAGTTCAACATCAATCTCATCATGCGATGATTCTGTATCATTCAGTACTATTTCCACCTCGTCATCCTTCGCCAGAAGCTCTTCACTCAAACTATCTGCCACCAACTTCACAAACACATCGGAAGATTCTGTTCCACTCAGATAATCCCGCATTTGACGTAACAAAGAAGGCTGCATATTTGCTGAATTAGCCAACATGGTTTTAGTGAGAAAATACTGGAGAGATTCTCCTTTTAGATTTTCTCGTGCGAGATTGAATGCTTCCTGTACAACAGCTTGCTTATCTGGAAACTTCATAAAGTCGTATGCTTCCAAAGCACGGTAGTTAACAAATTGAATCAAGAGCTCACGAAAGAATTTGCTATCCAGTTCTGAGCTTTTATTCATGCGTTCCCAGTCTAAGCCTTCAATCAGAACTTTGGGGATTTCTGTTGCCTTAGGGATAGAACTACCTGCCGTTTTCATCTCAGAAAACTTAAACAGCGATAAATAGTAATAGTAGGCAAGGTGATTCTTATATGCTTTTAGGAAGTCTGCTGGTAATTGAGCTTCGGCTTTATTCAAAGCAAATATTACATCATTGCGCAGCGCAAAAATCTCCATCTCCATTCCGTCTATGTTGGTGGCGCTTTGCGCCTGACCACTCAACCAATCAACAGAAAGTCGTTCTCCAAACTTATCATTAATCTGAGATGCGAAATCATGAATGGCTGCACCATCGCCACTTAATCTTACGGTGCTTGTATCATCCAAAAAATCAGCATCGAAATTGATGTTTAACGATGTGGCGTTTTTCCAGACAAAGAGGGTCTTGTCTTTATCGTGGTAACTCACCTTCATCCAACCCGAAGTTGGGATGGTTACTGTTTTGGAGAATGATGCGTTGGAAACAGCAACATCCTCCAATAAAGTGTTTCCGAAGTAACCTTGCGGGAACTCAACTCGGAGGTTTTCATCAGCCATTCCGCTGATATTGCCAGTAAAACGAAATTGCTGCGCCCAAGCGGTGTTAACCAGCACGAGCGCAGCAATTGTAAGTAATTTATTCATGTATTATTCAACCTTAATAATGCGTGCCACTGCCGGACGTTTATCAGTTATCACACGAATTAAGTACGCACCTTTTGCCAATCCAAGCTCTGAGGCGTTTACCGCATACTTTTTCGTGCCTGGGGACATTTTCCCTTTATGGAATTCGTGTAAAATCTGGCCTTTTAAATCAACGAGTTCCACATTTGCCCAAAGGTTTTGATAGACCTCAAACTGTACCGTTGCCTCAGCATTAAACGGATTAGGATAAACATCAATACCAGAAACAGGAAATGCCGTTCCATCTTCTATACTACTATTTGGGTCAGATTGCTTAATGACGGTCCATTCGTCCAGAATCTCACCGTCTTTGGTCAAATATTCTCCAGATAAAGTATCTCC
>DMRV01000013.1:0-1188 GCA_003456455.1 Flavobacteriales bacterium | reverse complement strand
CCAGCATCAGATTCCGTACTACCAGAATTGCCTTGCACTATATACATGGTGCCCAAGTCCTGATTAGGGCCATCTTTATACTTGATGTAAGGTGTTCCTTCAGATAGCTTACCACTAGAGCCATCAACCAAATGTTGGCTGGCATTAAAGTCATTGGGTAAGCCAAAAAACCCGTTCACTAGGTAAGAACGTTCGTAAACATGACTGTGACCAGCAATCAACAAGTCGACTCCGTAGCTTTCAAGTACTGGGGCAATGTTCTCTCGAACCGCCTTCATATATACTTCGTAAAAGGTTCCTGACTCATGTGATCCATCTGTATGAGGTGGTTGATGTATGAAAGCAACTACCCATGGTTTGTCATTGGCCTGTAGGTCGGCATGCATCCAATCGATGAATGGAGAACCATCAAATGAAAAGATGGGGCTAACACCTGTCCAATCCCACATTTCATTTAACGGATTGCCTATTTCTGAGTTCAAAGACATGAAATGCGCATTCCCATAATCGAAAGAATAATACAACTCATGACCAGAAGGCACACCACCAATCTCTCCATTGGTCGGTACATCTATAACATCATAGTAAGGGCCATCGTGCGTTGTAGGATCTGCACCCGGCACCAAACTCGCTACTGATACGTAATCATGATTTCCTGGTGTTGCCATAAATGGAACACTTGGCAAAAGCTCGGGATAACCGTAAGCTGGTTCAAAAACGGTTTCAGTGTATTCCGCATCCGTTCCATCTGGGTAAGCATTATCACCCAACCAGAACCACATATCTGGCATATCATCACCAATACGGTCCAAATAGGCCTCCTTAACAGCTACTTGTTTGGAATTCCCTTTTCCAAAATCTCCAATCGCCCAGATGTTTATGGGTTGTACCGTTCCGATTTCTGGAGAGGTTTTGAATCGATGGGCTTCATCTGCACCAGCCAAAACGTTGGTTCCATCGCTTATGGCATAGAAATACTCGGTGTAAGGACTTAGGCCAGTAATATTCACATTATGGTTGCTAATGGAGGTTACAATATCAACCTGATTATCCATTACGGTAGCTAGACTGGAGCCATAATAAACACGGCTAGGTGTTGGAGCATCTGTGCGCCACATAACCTTCATGCTGCTAGATGTTGGGAATTGTAAGTATGGACCGCGAGTAACTGTTTGTGCATTAGACTGC